>NZ_JBBBEM010000013.1:0-41964 GCF_037154035.1 Kineococcus sp. G2
CCGGCGCAGCCCCTCACCGCGGCAGCGGTGAGGGGCTGCGCCCGTACAGGGAGGCCGTCGCCCGCGCTCGCGCGGCGACGGCCTCCCGCACGTCGGGCGGTGCGACGACCTCCACGTCCGGCCCGAAACCCAGCAGCGTCGTCAGCGCCCACTCGCGCGCGTCGAAGGGCACCCGCAGCTCCACCCGCCCGTCCGCGTCCAGCGGCAGGCCGTCCGCCACGACCGGCAGGTGCGGCTGCGCCGCCGCCGACGCCACCCGCCGCAGCCCCGGCAGCGCACCCGGCAGCGCCCGCACCGTCACCTCCAGCGCCTCGCGCGCCGCCTCGGCCCGCGCCAGGTGCGCGCGCCAGGCCCGGTCCAGGTCGAAACCCGCCGGCCGCCGCGCCGGCTCCTGGAGCACCTCCACCGCGCCCAGCCGCGAGACCCGGTAGGTGCGCGTCTCGCCGTCGCGCTGCGCCAGCAGGTACCACTCGCCCTTCAGGACCAGCCCGAGCGGGTCCAGCACCCGCTCGGTCACCTCGCCGGTGCGGCGGTGGTGGCGCACCCGCACCCGGCGGTCGTCCCACACCGCGCGCGCCAGCGCCACCAGCGCCGGCGCCGGCTCGGCCGTGCCGAACCAGCGGTCGGTGTCCAGGTGGAACCGGGACGCCACCCGCCGGGCGCGCTCGCGGCCCTCGGGGGTGGTGCCCGCCAGCAGCTTCAGCTGCGCGCCGCCCACCACGTCCGCGAACCCCAGGTCCTGCGCGACGCCGGTGAGGCCCAGGAACGTCACGGCCTCCGCCTCCGCGGGCGACAGCCCGCTCGTGCGGTGCCGGTAGCCGTCGGCGATGCGGTACCCGCCGGCGGAACCGCGCACCGTCACCACCGGGACCCCGGCCGCGACCAGTTCGGCGACGTCGCGCTGCACGGTGCGCTCGGAGACCTCCAGCCGCTCCGCCAGTTCGCGCGCCGTGACCAGCGGCCGCGTCTGCAGCAGCATCGCCATCGTCAGTAACCGGGCCGCGCGCACCGGACCAGGATGCCGTCAGCCGGTGCGCAACCGGTAGCCCATGCCGCGCACCGTCTCGAACCGCTCCGCACCCAGCTTCTTGCGCAGGTAGCGCACGTACACGTCCACCACGTTCGACCCCGGGTCGAAGTCGTACCCCCACACCGAGCTCAGCAGCTGCTCGCGGGAGAGCACCTGCCCGGGGTGGCGCAGGAACGCCTCGGCGAGGGAGAACTCCCGGCTGGACAGGCTCACCGAACGTCCCGCCACCGCGGCGGTGCGGGTCAGCAGGTCCAGCTGCAGCTCCCCGGACGCGAGCACCGTCACCTCCCCGGTGCGGTCCTCGCCCGGCCGCAGCCGCAACCGCACACGGGCCAGCAGCTCCTCGAACCGGAACGGCTTGGTGACGTAGTCGTCCGCGCCGCCCTCCAGGCCGGCCACGGTGTCGGTGACGTCGTCGCGGGCGGTGAGCATGATGACCGGCAGGGAGTTGCGGGCCTGCCGCAACCGGCGCAGCACCGAGAAACCGTCCAGCTCCGGCAGGCCCACGTCCAGCAGCAGCAGGTCGAACATCCCGCTGCCCGCCAGGTCCAGCGCGGTGCGCCCGTCGGGCGCGATCGTCGTGGCGTACCCGCCGGCGCGCAGGCCCTTCTCGACGAACGCCGCGATGCGCGCCTCGTCCTCGGCGATCAGGATGCTGGTCAACGGCCCTCCCGGGCGTGTTCGGCGGGTGGTGCGGTGCGCGGGGTGGTGGGTGGTGCGGTCGGGACCGGGTCGGCCGCCCCGGGGTCGCCGGGGATCTCCTCCACGGGCAGCGGCAGCGGTAGCGGTAGCGCCAGGGTGAAGGTGGCGCCCGCACCCGGCAGGCTCGCCACCTCCACCCGCCCGCCGTGCGCCTCGGCGATGGCCGCCACGATCGACAGCCCCAGGCCGGAACCCTCCACGCCCCGCCCGGACTCCGCCCGGCCGAACCGCTCGAAGATGCGCTCGACGTCCTCGGGGGCGATCCCGGGCCCGCTGTCGCGCACCCACAGCAGCAGCTCACCGTCGTGGACGGCGCTGCCCAGGGCGACGACGTCACCGGCGGAGGAGAACTTCACGGCGTTGGACACCAGCTGGATGAGGGCCTGCTGCACCCGTTGCGGGTCGGCCACGACCTCCACGTCGGCGCGCGCGTCCACCCGCCACCCCCGGTCGCCCAGCGGCACCACCTTGTCGAACGCGTCGTCCAGCAGCCGGCCGGCGTCCACGGGTTGCGGGTTGACGAAGTCCGGCTGGCGCGCCTTCGCCAGCAGCGTCAGGTCGTCCACCAGGCGCGTCATGCGGGTCAGCTCGTCCAGCACCAGCGCGCGGGTCTCCGCGACGTCGCGGGGGTCGGTGTCGTCCACGAGTTCCAGGTGGCCCTGCACGATCGTCAGCGGTGTGCGCAGCTCGTGGCCGACGTCGTCGAGGAAGCGGCGCTGCGTCTCGAAGGACGTCTCCAGCCGTTCCAGCATCGCGTTGAAGCTGCGCGCCACGTCGGCGACGTCGTCGTCGCCGTGGACGCGGACCCGCCGCGACAGCTCCGTGGCGCCGACGCCGACGGCCGTGGCGTGCAGGTCGTCCAGGGGGCGCAGCAGCCGCACCGCCGTCAGCCACCCGGCGGTGCCCACCACCAGCAGCGCGGCCAGGCCCAGCACCGCGAACGTGCGGGCGTTCTCGGCGACGACCGCGAACTCCGGGTCCAGCGCGTGGCCGACCACGTACAGGCCCAGCGCCGGTTCGCCGGGAGCGGCCCCGGGCAGCGAGACGGGCACCGCGATGATCCGGGTGGGGCCGGCCTCGGTCTCCACGGTCTCCTGCACCGGCGCGCTGTCCGGCGTGGTGGACCGCACCAGCTCCTGCACCCGCTCGTTCTCCTGCAGCGCGAACGGCGGCCGCCGCCCCGGCACGTACGTGTTGCCGCCCACGACGATGCCCACGGCCGACTCGTGCGCGTCGGCGATGTCGTTGCGGATGCTCGCCGCCAGCAGGGCGTCCACGGACGTGAACTGCTGCCCGTTGAAACCGCGGGCGGCCAGTTCGCGCAGCTCGGCGACCTCCTGGCGCATCGAGGCGTGCACGCGCGCCTCGGTGGCGTCGCGCTGCACGACGTACGAGACGACGCCGGTCAGGCCCAGCCCCAGGGCGGTCGCGCCGACCACGGCCAGCACCACCTTCGTCCGCACCGGGCGCAGCAGCGCCCGGACCCGGTGCAGCGGCGCCCCCCGGCGCGGCGCCACCTCAGTCGTCGCCGTCCCCGTCGTCGTCGTCCTGGTCGTCACCCGCGTCGTCACCCGCGTCGTCCCCGTCGTCGTCCTGCCAGTCGTCGTCGCCACCGACGACGACCGGCCCCGGCGGCGCCACCGGGACCACGCCCTCGCCGCCTTCCGCGCGCGGGGCGGGGTCCGGCACCGACGGTACGCCGCCGCCACCGCCGCCACCGCCGCCGCCACCGCCGGCGGGAGCGGGCGGGGGCGGGGGCGGCGCGGGCGCCGGGGGAGGCGGGGGCGGTGCGGTGCCGGCCGCGGCCTCGGGGACGTCCGACGGCGACGCGGACGGTTCGGGGGCCGGGGTGCTCGCGGGTGCGCTGGGCGAGGCGACGACGACGGCGTCGCCGAGGTCCTCGCCGGGCCGGTCCGCCCAGGCCATCGACAGCCCCAGGGCGGCGACACCCGCGGCGCTGACCGTGAGCGCGGCCACGACCAGTGGAGTTCGCATGCCGGGAGGCTCGCACCCGAGCGTGAGGCGGACGTGAGGCGGACGTGAGAGGACTCTCATCCGGGCGGGCGGCGGGAGCCACCGCCCGGATGAGAGCCCTCTCACCGCCGTGTCACCCGCCGCTCATCCGCCGTCGCCACAGTCGTCACCCGGAAGGCATCGCGACGACGGGCGGAGGACACCGTGCGAGGACCGGCAGAAGGTCTCCGGGAGGGACCGGGCGCCACCCGCGGGCCGCGGGTGGCGCTGTACGGGCACGACACGTGCGGGCTGGGTCACCTGCGCCGCAACCTGGCGCTGGCCGGTGCGCTGCGCGCCTCCCCGCTGCGCCCGGACGTGCTCGTCGTCACCGGCTCCCCGCAGGCGCAGCGCTTCGACCGGCCCGACGGGGTGGACCTGCTCGTGCTGCCGTCGGTGCGCAAGGACGCCACCGGCCGGTACGCCGCCGGTGCGCTCCACGTCCCGCTGGGCGACGTCGTCGCGCTGCGCCGCGCCGTGCTCACCGCCACCCTGACGGCCTGGCAGCCGGACCTGCTCGTCGTCGACAAGGTCCCCACCGGGTTCCGCGGGGAACTGCTCGACGCCCTGGCCGCCCTGCGCGCCGCCGGCCGCACCCGCACCGTGCTGGGGCTGCGCGACGTCCTCGATGACCCGGCGACCTCCCTGGCCGAGTGGCACCGCGACGGCGGGCCGGAAGCCCTGGCGCGGTCCTACGACGAGGTGTGGGTCTACGGCGACGCCGCCGTGCACGACGTGCGGGCCGACCTGCGCATGGACGCCGCCCAGTCCGCCCGCACCCGCTTCCTCGGGTACCTCGCCGCAGGCAGGCCCGCCGGCGGCGGCGCCCCGCTGCCCCGCCGGGACCCCGCCGCCCGCACCGTCCTGGCCACCGTCGGCGGCGGCACCGACGGCGCCGAGCTCACCCGGGCGCTGCTGCGCACCCCGCTGCCCGCGCGCACGGAACTGGTGCTGCTGCCCGGCCCGTTCGCGCCCGCGGACCTGGGCGCGGACCTGGCGGCCGCCGCGGCGCGACCCGACGTGCACGTCGTGCCGTTCAGCGACGCGGTGGGGGAGTGGGCCGCCGCCGCCGACGCGGTCGTGTGCATGGGCGGCTACAACTCCGTCGCCGAGGTGCTCGCCACCGCGACCCCCGCGCTGGTCGTGCCCCGCACCCGCCCGCGCCTGGAGCAGCAGGTGCGCGCGGCGGCGCTCGCCGCCGCCGGCCTCGTCGACACCGCCCCGCACCCCGAACCCGCGGTGCTCGGCGCGTGGATCGAGCGGGCCCTGCGCACCGGGCCCGTGCACCGCGCCGGCCTCGCCCTCGACGGGCTGGCCGCGGTGCGCCGCCGCGCCACCCGCCTGCTGCGCGCCCGCCCCGGCACCCGCGCCCCGTCGGTCCCGGCCCCGTCCGTTCCCGCCCCGTCCGTTCCCGCCCCGTCCGTCCCCGCCCCGTCCGTCCCCGCCCCGTCCGTCCCCGCCCCGTCCGTCCTGCCCGTCCCCGCGTTCGAGAGGAGCGTCCCCCGTGCCTGCTGAAACCCCCACCCGGCCCCGGATCGGCTACGTCGTCAAGGTCTACCCGAGGTTCTCCGAGACGTTCGTCGTGCGCGAGGTGCTGGCGCGCGAGGCCGCCGGCGAGGACATCGCGATCGCGTCCCTGCGCCCCACCACCGACACCCGCTTCCACGCCCTGCTCGCCCGGGTGCAGGCCTCCGTCACCTGGATCGGGGAGTCCGCCGGGCGGTCCGCCCCGCCGCTGTGGCAGGCGCTGCGCGAGGCGGCGGACCTGCCCGGGTTCGCGGACGCGCTGCCGCAGCTGCTCGCCGACGACGTCGAGGTCGCCGCCCAGGGGGCGCTGCTGGCGCTGTGGGCGCGGCGCGAGCGCGTCACCCACCTGCACGCGCACTTCGCGACCCTCCCCGCCCGCACCGCGCGGCACGCCGCTGCGCTGCTGCGGATCCCGTACTCGCTGACCGCGCACGCCAAGGACCTGTACGTCTCCGGCGGCGACGCCCTCACCGGCGTCCTCGCCGACGCCGCCACCGTCGTGACCGTCAGCGACCACAACGTGCGCTGGCTGGCCGAGAACCACCCCGCCGCCCGGGTGGTGCGCGTCCACAACGGCCTGGACCTGGCGGAGTTCCGCTTCACCGAACCCGTGGACCGGCCGCGCGTGGTGGCGGCGGTGGGCCGGCTGGTGCCGAAGAAGGGTTTCGCCGACCTGCTCGACGCGGTGGCGCTGCTGCGCGCCGCGGGCGACCCGGTCCGGCTCGTGATCGCCGGTACGGGCTCGTGCGAGGCGGCGCTGCGGGCGCAGGCCGCCGCCGCGGGTCTCGGCGCGGCCGTGGAGTTCCGCGGCCCGGTGCCGCAGCACGAGGTGCACGCGCTGCTGCGCTCGGCCGCCGTGTTCGCCGCCCCGTGCGTCGTCGCACCCGACGGCGACCGCGACGGCCTGCCGACCGTGCTGCTGGAGGCGATGGCGCTGGGCACGCCCGTGGTGTCCACGACCGTCACGGGCATCCCCGAGGCCGTCGTCGACGGCGTCACCGGGACCCTCGTGCCGCCCGGGGAACCGGTCGCCCTGGCTGCGGCCCTGCGCGACGCGCTGGACGACCCGGCCGCCGCCGCCCGGCGCGCCGCAGCGGCCCGCGCCCGCGTCGAGGACCTGTTCGACGCCTCCGCGCAGGCGGCGCGGCTGCGCGAGATCACCGCCGCCGCCGCGACCCCGGCCGGGGTGGCCCGGTGAACGGCCTGGGGCTCCTCGGCCCCGGCAGCGTCGTGGTGCACGCCTGCCTGGACCCGGGAGTGCCCGTGTTCGGCGGCAAGGGCTGCTCGGTGCACGTGCAGGAGGTGCTGCGCGTCCTCGTCGCCACCGGCGCGCAGGTCCACGTCGTGGCCGCCCGAACCGGCGGGGAACCGCCCGCCGGGCTGGAGGGCGTGCACGTGCACCACCTGCCGCTGCCGTCCGGGCGCCGCGGACCCGAGCGCGAGCGCGACCGGCGCGCCCTGGACGAGCGCGCCGGGCGGCTCGTGGCGGACCTGGTGCGCGGCAGCGCCTCCGCCCTCGTCTACGAGCGGTACTCCCTGTTCGCGCACGCCGTGCAGGAGAACGCCCGGGGGCTCGGTGTCCCCTCCGTGCTGGAGGTGAACGCGCCGCTGCCGCTGGAGCAGGCGCAGCACCGCACCCTGCACGACGCCGCCGGTGCCGACGCCTCCACCCGCCGCGCCCTGCGCGCCGCGACCCGCGTGGTCGCCGTCAGCAGCCCGGTCGCCCGGTGGGCCCGCGAGGTGGGCGGGACCGGTGTGGACGTCGCCGTCGTCCCCAACGGCGTCGACCTGGACAGGTTCCGGCCCGCCGCGCCCGGCACCCGCGCGGGCACGTCCGGGGGTTCCTCCGGGCGCTTCACCGTCGCGTTCGTCGGCGCCTTCCGCCCCTGGCACGGCGTGGACCTGCTCGTCGAGGCCGTCGGCCGGCTGACCGCGCTGCCCGGGGACCCGGTGCGGCTGCTGCTCGTCGGCGACGGCCCGCAGCGCGCCGCCGCCCTGGCGCGCGCCGCGCAGCTCGGCGTCGACGTGGTGGCCCCCGGCGCGCTGGACCCGGCCGACGTGCCCGCCGCGCTCGCCGGCGCCGGCGCCGCCTGCGCCCCCTACCCGCCGGGCCGGGCGTACTTCTCCCCGCTGAAGGTCGCCGAGTACCTGGCGTGCGGGCTGCCGACGGTGGCCGCGGCCGTGGGCGACCTTCCCGGTTGCTACCGCGACGGGCACGAGCTGCTGCTCACCGAGCCCGGCGACCTGCACGCCCTCACCGCTGCCCTGCAGCGGCTGCGCACCGATGCGGCCCTGCGCGCCCGCCTGGGTGCCGTCGGTCGCGCCGCCGTCGAGCAGCGGCACAGCTGGCGGCACACCGTGGAGCTGTCCCTGCCGGTGCCCGCCGCGGCGGCGACGGCCGCGACGGTGCCCGCCGCGACGGGGGAGGCCGCGTGAGCCGCGACCGCACCGCTGCCGGCAGCCGCGGCAGCCGCGGCCGCCGCAGCCGCCGGGACCGGCGCGGCGGCCCCTCGCCCCTGCGCCGCACCGTCGCGCTCGTCGTCCCCCACACCCGTGGCTCGCGCACCACCGCCGCCGGTGGCCTGCTCGCCCTGCTCGCCGAGGTCGCCTTCCGCCTCGCCGAGCCGTGGCCGCTGAAGCTCGTCCTCGACACCGTGGTGCCCGCCGCGGCCGGTGGCCGCGCGGCCCCCGACGCGGTGCGGCTGATCGTCCTGGCCGGCGTGGCCGTCGTCCTCGTCGCGATCGGCCGTGCCGCCGCCGCCTACCTGACCACGGTGGCGTTCGCGCTCGTCGGCTCGCGCACCACCACCCGGTTGCGCGCCACCGTCAACGACCGCCTGCTGCACGCCGCGCCCGCCTTCCACGCCGGCGCCCGCACCGGCGACCTCGTCACCCGCGTCGTCGGCGACGTCGGCCGCGTGCAGGAGGCCGCCATCACGGCCGGGCTGCCGCTGCTCGGCAGCGTCCTGACGTTCACGGCGATGGCCGTGGTGATGCTGGTGCTGGACCCTCTGCTGGCGGTGGCGGTCCTCGCGGTCGCCCCGCTGCTGCTGCTCACCGGCCGCCGCAGCAGCGAGCGCATCACCGGCGCCTCCCGCGACCAGCGCACCCGCGAGGGCGCGCTGGCCGCCGACGCCTCCGAGACGTACGCGAGCATCGCGTTCCTGCAGGCGTACGACCTGCAGGACCAGCGGGCCCGCGCCTTCCGCGCCGCGGACGACGGGTCGCTGCGCGAGGGGGTCCGCGCCCGCCGCCTCGCCGCCGGCCTGGAACGCCGCGTCGACGTCCTCGTCGGCGTCGCCACCGCCGTCGTCCTCGTCGTCGGCGCCCAGCGCGTCCTCGCCGGCGTCCTCACCGTCGGCGACCTCGTCGTGTTCCTCACCTACCTCAAGGCCGCGTTCAAACCCGTGCGCGACCTCGCCAAGCACACCGGCCGCATCGCCCGCGCCGCCGCGTCCGGGGAGCGGGTCGCCGAGACCCTGGAACGCGCCGCACCGCTGGCGGAGGAGACCGACGCGCGCCGGCTGCGCGTCCTGCACGGGTACGTGCAGCTGGAGGGCGTCACCGTCGAGCGCACCCCGGGCACGCCCGTGCTGCGCGGTGCGGACCTCCAGGTGCGGCCGGGGGAGCGGGTGGCGGTCGTCGGCCCCAGCGGCTGCGGCAAGAGCACCACCCTGCAGCTGCTGCTGCGGCTGCTGGACCCGGTCGCCGGGCGGCTCCTGCTGGACGGGCACGACGCGCGGCGGTTGCGGCGCCGCGACGTGCGCGACCGCACCGCCGTGGTGCTGCAGGAACCCGTGCTGTTCGCCGCGAGCGTGCGCGAGAACGTCCGCCTGGGACGCCCCGGCGCCAGCGACGCGGACGTGGAGGCGGCCGTGCGCGCCGTCGGTGCCGAGGGCTTCGTGCGCGCGCTGCCGCAGGGTTACGACACGCCCGTCAGCGAGCGCGGGGGGTCGCTGTCCGGCGGGCAGCGCCAGCGCCTGGCCATCGCCCGGGCGCTGCTGCGCGAACCCGGCCTGGTCCTGCTGGACGAACCCACCACCGGCCTGGACGGTGAGTCCGCGCGCACCGTCCTGCACGCCCTGGACCGGCTGACCGCCGGGCGCACCACGATCCTCGTCACGCACGACGCGTCGCTGCTGCCCTGGTGCGACCGGGTCGTGGAACTGCGCGACGGGCGGTTCACCGAACGCGCCCACGAGGCACCCGGGCACGGCGAACCGGCGGTGGCGCGGTGAGCGCGCTCGACGCCGTGGACGCCGTGGACGCCGTGCACGCGGTGGAGCGCGAACTGCTCGCCGCCGAACCCGCGCTGCCGGCCCTCGCGCTGGCGCTGGACGACACCGCGCTGCGCTCCTGGGCCGCCGCGCACGGCGTCGACCTGCCCCCCGCGGCGCGCGTGGACCGGTTGCGGCACAAGGCGGGCACGTCGGTGCGTGTCGCCGTGGACCCCGGCGACGGAGGCCCGTGGTGGCTGCTGCACGGGTACTGCGCCGACGCGGCCGGCAAGGCCGCCAAGGACGTGCGCCACGCCCGCGGCACCGGACCGGCCGTCCTCGACGAGCGCCTGCGCGCCGCCCTCGTCCCGGCGTTCGCCGATCGCGACCTGCCGGGACTGCGCGAACCCCGCGCGGCGGGATCGCGAACCCTGGCGCACAACCCCGGCCGGCGCGCCGTCCTGCGCCGCGGCGACGTCCTGCTGAAGGTGCACGCGACCGGCGGGACCGCGGCGCGAGCCGTCGCCGCCGCCGGGCTGCTCCGCGCGGCGGGCACCCGGACGCCCGCGACCGCGCTGCGCGGGGAGCGCACCGCCGAGCAGGCCGTCGCCGCGGGAACCCCCTTCGAGGCGGGGTCCGCGGCGGGCGCGGTGGAGCACCTGCTGCGCCGCTGGTCGCGCGCCGGGACGGGGACGCTGCCGGTGCTGGGACCCACCGGGATCGACACCGCCGTGCGGGACGTGCTGCGTTCCCCCGGCCCGCTGCCGCCCGCGGCGCGCGACCGGGTGCGCGCGCTGGGACCCCGGTGGGAGGTGGCGGTGCGCGAGCACGCGCCCGCGCTCGCCCCGCGGGTGCTGTGCCACGGGGACCTGTCCCCGGACCAGCTGCTGCGCGGCCCCGACGGGGAGCCGACGGTGCTGGACCTCGACCGCGCCGCCCGCGGCCCCGCCGGCTGGGACGCCGCCTCCTGGCGCGCCGCCTGCACCGCCCTCGGCGTTCCGCCCGGCGACGTCCCGGCGCCGCACCCGCTGCTGCTGGCGGCCGCGGCCCTGCTGCGGCTGCCGGAGCCGTTCCGGCGCCGCCGTCCCGGCTGGACCGCTGCCACCGCCGACCTGGCCGCGCTGGCGTCGGCCGCCCTCGACGAGCTCACCGGCCGGGAGGAACCGTGCTGAACCGCGTGCCGGCCGAGGACGGCGTGGTGTGGCGGCGCGCCTGGCCCGGTGGCCGGCCCGGGGAACCGGAGCGGCCCCTGGTCCTGGAGGGCGTGCGCCCCGGCGGGCGGGTGGTCGCCGCCACCGCCGAGGTGCGCGTGAGCGGCGGCGTGCTCACCGGCGCCCGGGTGCACCTCGTCGCCGACGACCACCGCCTGCCCGCGCTGGCCGCCGAGCGCCGCGCGGGGGCGGCCGTCGTCGGCCACCGCGCCGGCAAGCGGGCCGTGCTGCGCACCGGCCCGGCCCACGCACCTCGCGAGTTCGTCAAGGTCGCCCGGCCCGCCGCCACCCGCGACGCCCTGGAGCGGCTGGACGCGGTGCGCGCCGCGCTCGGCGAGCACCCCGACCGCCCTGGCCTCGTGGAGGTCACCGCCCGGTCCGAGGGCGTGCTGCGGCTGCGCCCCGCCGCCGGCACCGCGCTGAGCGCGCTGCTCGGCCCGCGCGCAGGCCCGGCGCACCTCGTGCGCTGCCGCGCAGCCGGGCACCGCACCGCCCTGGCCACCGGGGCGCTCGCCGCCGCTCCCGCCGGTGCGCTGCCCGAGCACGACGCTCACCGGGAAGCGGGCGTGCTGGAGCGCTGGGCCGGTGACGCGCGCGCCTTCGGCGTTCTGCCCCCGCCCCTGGCGGGACGGCTGGTCTCCCGCGCCGCGGAGGTCGCCGACCGGTTGCGCGCCCTGCCGCCCGCCCCCGCCGTCGCCTCCCACCGCGACCTGCACGACGGGCAGGTGCTCGTGCGGTCCGCGCCGGACGGGATCGCTCCGGGCGTGACGTTCCTCGACGTGGACACCGCCGCGCGCGCCCACCCGTGCCTCGACCCGGCGAACCTGCTGGCCCACCTGGACCTGGCGCTGGTGCGCGGCGCCGCACCGGCGGCCGTGGCGGCCCTGACCGCGGGGTTGCGCGAGGGGTGGGCGGCGGGCGGGCACCCGCTGCGCGCGACCGGCCCGGACGCGCTGGCGGCGTGGCGGGCGGCGGCGCGGCTGCGGCTGGTGGCGGTGCACGCCTTCCGCGGGCCGGTGGACGACCTCGCCACCTGGCTGGGCTGAGCGGAGCGGGGCCGGCTCGCGGGGCCGCCGTCAGCCGCGCAGCGGTGCCAGCGCCACGTCGCCCGCACCGCCGACCTCCACGACGGCCAGCGCCTCGACCCGCCCCGCCACCGGAAGGTGCTCGCGCAGCGCCGCCACCGCCGGGGCGGGCCGCACCCGCCGCGCCAGCGTGCAGTGCGGCACCCAGCGCCCCGGGGCGGCCGTGGCGAACGCGTTGACCAGCCCGGCCGACGTCAGGGCGGCGCTCGCGGCGGCGTGCCAGTCGCGCAGGGGGCCGGGATCGCGGCAGCCCGCCCACAGCACGGCGCCGCGCCCGAACGTGCCCGCCTCGTCCAGCACCACGTCCACCGCGGGCACGAGGGCCGCCGCTCGCGCCACCGCGTCCGCGAACCCCGCCGTGCCCCCGGGCGGGCAGGGGGCGCCGAGGACGGTCAGGTGCGGGCGGTGCCGCGGGGCGGCGGGGGTGCGCACCCCGGCGGTGCGCAACCGCCGGCGCACCTGCTCCAGCGAGGCGTCCAGCGGCGCGTCGAAGGCGGCGCACACCACCAGCGTCCGCTCGCGCGCCCCGGCTGCCTCACCCACCCCGGCAGGGTAGGTGGCCCGCGACGCGCCCGCCTGCGGCACAGTGGGGCCGTGGCGCGGTCCCGGAGCACCCTCGTGCGTGTCGTCGTCACCGTCGCGGCGCTGGCGGTGGTCCTCGTCGCCGCCGACCTCGCCGCCCGCAGCTGGGCCGTGGGCCGGGCCGAGCGGGAGCTGCAGGAGCGCCTGGCGCTGCCGCAGCCGCCGCAGGTGGACCTGGCGGGCGGCTCCTTCCTGTGGCAGGTGCTGCGCGGGCGCTACGAGGACGTCACCGTCACCGCGCAGCGGGTGCCCGCGGACGACCTCGTCCTCGACGACGTGCTGGTGCACCTGCCCGCAGTGCGGGCCCCCCTGGGGGCGCTGGTGAGCGGTGCGGGCGCGGTGGACGTGGCGGCGGGGACCTTCCGCGCCGAGGTGGGGTTCGAGGAGCTCGTCACCCGGGTGGACACCGGCTCGCTGGACGTGACGCTGACGCGCGACGGCGACGACGTGCGGGCGCTGACCACGGTGGGCGTGCTCGGCTTCGGCGTCGAGGTGGGGCTGACCGTCGAGCCGCGCCTGGTGGGCGAGGAGGTGCGGCTGGTGCCGGTGTCCGCGGAGGCCGCCGGGCGCGAGGTGCCGCTGAGCCGGGCGCGGCAGCTGCTGGGCGCGGCCGGCGTGGACGTCCTGGACGGCTGGACCGTGACCCTGGACGAGGTGCCCGAGCAGGTGCGGGTGCAGGACCTCGCGGTCGCCGACGACGGCGTCGTGCTGCGCGGGGCGGTGGCGGCCACCTCCGCGGAACTCGGCTGAACCCGGCCGGACGGCGCGACCCCCGCACCCGGGCGGGTGTGCGCCGGGCTGCGGGGGTCGTGGTGCCGGTGCGGCTACAGGCCGATCTTGCCGGCGAGGCCGCCGAGGCCCCCGCCCCCGCCGCCGGTGAACTTGGCGATCAGCTCGGACGGGTCGACGCCGAACTTGCTGAGCAGGCCGGAGTGCTGCTCGGTGTCGACCTGGCCGGGGAGCTGGGAGTCGGCCTCCTGCGCCTTGCCGTCGTCGTTGAACTTCTCCCGGATGAGCTGCAGGACCAGTTCCTTGGGGATCTGCACGGGTCTTCCTCCTCCTGCTGCGCGGACGCGGTCGCGCTCAGCCTGCCCCCGCACCGGTCGCACCGCACCCGGGCGGGGTCCCGCGCAGTGCCGTGTCACAGCGCGGCGGCGCGCACCGCGTCGTCGATCACGGCGCCCTGGGTGCGCGCGGGGTAGGTGGTGGGGTCCGCGGCGGCGAGCGCGTTGAAGCCCTCGACGAGCGCGACCAGGCCGCGGGCGCGCACCGCGCGCTGCGCCCGCGGCAGGTCCGGCCTCGCCCGTTCCAGCAACCGCTCGACGCGGCGGACGAACGCGCGGTTGTTCTCCCGGTGCACGCGGGCCAGCTCCTCGTCGCCGGCCGCCGCGGCGAGGAACGCCACCCACACGCGCGCGCCGTCGCGTTCGGCCGGTGTCAGGCAGGCGGCCCGGCGCAGCACGGCGCGCAGCTGCTCCACCGGCTCGCCGGCCGGTTCCTCGGCGGCGTCGAAGGCCGCGGCGGCGCGCTCGTGCAGCAGGCGGCGGGCGTGGACGAGGAGCTCGCGCTTGCCGGCGAAGGCGTGCATGACCAGACCGGTGGTGCAGCCGGCCCGCTCGGCGACGGCGCGCACCGTCAGCCCGTCCAGGCCGCGCTCGGCGAGCACCGACCAGACGGCCTCGGAGAGCATCTCCCGCTGGGAGTCGACGTCGCGTCGCCTGGGCACCCGGCCACCGTAGCGGAACAGGTGTTCCGGTCCCTGCCGGTCCGGTACCCACCCGCTCGGTAACGAATGTTACGGTTCGGACCGTCGTGGGACACCGGGTGGAGGAGGGGCCGTGGGGCGCTGGCGGATCGCCGTGGAGGACTGGGACGCACCGGACGCAGCCGCGCTGCGCGCCGCCCAGCGCGCCGAGCTGGACGCGCGCTACGGCTCGGACGACCACGAGCCCGGGACCGCCCCCACCGCGGCGGACGTCGCGGTGTTCCTCGTCGCCCGCGACGAGCGCGGGACCGCGATCGCCTGCGGGGGCCTGCGCCCCCTCGCGCCGGGTTCCGCCGAGGTCAAGCGCATGTACGTGCGCCCCGAGCACCGCGGCAGCGGGGTCGCCACCGCCGTCCTGCGCGAACTGGAACGTGCCGCCGGGGACCTGGGCGTGACGCGCCTGCTGCTGGAGACCGGTACCGCGCAACCGGAGGCGGTGCGCTTCTACGAGCGCGAGGGGTACGAGCGCGTCGAGAACTTCGGCCCGTACGCGGGCGAACCGCTGTCCGTCTGCTACGCGCGGGACCTCGCCGCGCCCGTACCGGGCCGGGGCGGTGCCGCGCACCGCGCCGCCGGCGGCGCGGACCGCGAAACCCCGTTGCGCTCCTGACCCCTCCGGCGCCACGCTCCCGCCGTGACCGACCTGGAGTTCACCACCGACCTCACCCGCGTCGACGTCGACGCGCTGGACGCGGCCCTGCGCGAGGACGGCTTCCACAACGGCCGCACCCCCGCCGAGCTGCGGCGCTCCTGCGAGAACTCGCACGCGACGGTGTTCGCCCTCGACGGCGGGCGCGTCGTCGCCATGGGCCGCCTGCTCAGCGACGGGGTGGGCAACGCGTACCTCGTGGACGTGTGGACCGCCACCGGGCACCGGCACCGCGGGATCGGATCGGAGGTGGTGCGCCGGCTGGTGCAGACCGTGCCCGGCCAGCACGTCGCCCTGTTCACCGACGACGCGGGGGAGTTCTACGAGGGGCTGGGGTTCTCCCCGCAGGAGGGCGGGATGAGCCGGGTGGTGGGCCGCTGGCTGGGGCGCTTCGACCCGCCGCCGCACCCGGCCGTCGTGCGGGCCGCCACCGGCGACGGCGGCGGCGACACGGCTCGCCCGGGCCACGGCGCACCTCCGACCGGGTGAGAGCGCTCGACACCACCCCTTCCCGTCCCGCACGGTGAGCGGTGGGCACCTCCCCGTGCCCACCGGACAAGGGCAAACCCGTCGCGAGGCGGGGACGCAAAGCACAGGGGCCTCAGCAGCTGAGGCGGCCCGGCTACCCAGGAGGAAGAACGTTGCGCCGTACCACCACCCTCGCCCTCACCGCCGCGCTCGCCGCGGCGCTCGCCGTGCCCACCACCGGCGCCGCGCTCGCGGCCCCGAAGGCGAAGCCCACGACGAGCCCGACCGCCACCGCCACCGCGGAGCCCACGGCGACCCCGACCGAGGCGCCCACCGCCACGCCCACCGCCGTCCCCACGGCCACGGCCACGCAGGCCCCGGTCCCGCGCATCACCCGCGGTGCCCGCGGCGCGAAGAACGTCCTCGTCGTCCACGGCACGGTCAGCGCCGTCGACGCCACCGCCGGCACCCTGACGATCACCGTGCGCGGCGGGCGCGACAAGAAGCTGCGCGGCACGGAGTTCACCGTGACCGTCGCCGAGGGCGCGAAGGTCGTCCGTGACGACGCCCCCGCGGAACTGGCCGAGATCACCGTCGGCGACCGCGTCAACGTCAAGGGCACCCGCGGCACCGACGGGCCCGTCGCCACCCGCATCAGCGCCGGCAGCGGCGAGGACGGCGGCGAGCCGACCGAGACGCCCACCGCCGAGCCCACCGCCGAGCCGACCGCGACGCCCACCGCCGAGCCGACCGCGACGCCCACCGCCGAGCCCACCGCTGGGCCGACCGCGACGCCCACCGCCGGGCCGACCGCGACGCCCACCGCCGAGCCGACCGCGACGCCCACCGCCTGACGGTCCGCCGGGTCAGCGGCCGCCGGGAGCGCCCGGCGGCCGCGGCCCCTAGAGTCCCCGGGCGTGAGCTACCTCGCGGCCCCCGACCGCTACGACTCGATGCCCTACCGCCGCTGCGGCCGCAGCGGCCTGGAGCTGCCCGCGGTGTCGCTGGGCTTCTGGCACAACTTCGGCGACGACAAGCCGTTCCAGACCCAGCGCGACATCGTGCGCCGCGCCTTCGACCTCGGCATCACGCACATGGACCTCGCCAACAACTACGGACCCCCCTACGGGGCGGCCGAGACGAACTTCGGCCGGCTCGTCAAGGAGGACCTCGCCCCCTACCGCGACGAGCTGGTGATCTCCTCCAAGGCCGGCTGGGACATGTGGCCCGGCCCCTACGGCGACCGCGGATCGCGCAAGTACCTGACGGCGTCCCTGGACGCGTCGCTGAAGCGCATGAACCTCGAGTACGTCGACATCTTCTACCACCACCGGCCCGACCCGGACACGCCGCTGGAGGAGACGATGGGCGCCCTGGACGCCATCGTCCGCTCCGGCAAGGCCCGCTACGTGGGGATCTCCTCCTACGGACCGGAGCGGACCCTGGAGGCGTCGCGGATCCTGCGCGAGCTGGGCACGCCGCTGCTGATCCACCAGCCGTCGTACTCGATGTTCAACCGCTGGATCGAGTCCGGTCTGCTCGACGTGCTGGAGGCCGAGGGCGTCGGGTGCATCCCGTTCACCGCGCTCGCCCAGGGCCTGCTCACCGACCGCTACCTCGACGGCGTCCCGGCGGACTCGCGCGCCGCCCAGGGCAAGTCGCTGGACCCCGGGATCCTCACCGAGGAGAACCTGCGGCGCGTGCGCGGCCTGAACGAGATCGCGGCCGGGCGCGGGCAGACGCTGGCGCAGCTGGCGCTGTCGTGGGTGCTGCGCGACCGCCGCGTCACCACCACCCTCATCGGCGCCAGCAGCGTCGCGCAGGTGGAGGACAACGTCGCCGCCGTGTCGAAGCTCGACTTCACCGACGAGGAGCTGCGGGCGATCGACGAGTTCGCCGTCGACTCCGGCGTCGACCTGTGGGCGCAGGCCCGGCGGGCGGGCGACAGCACCTCCTGACGCACCGGTGCACCGTTCCCCGGCCGCGAGGGCCGGGGAACGGCGCCGTCAGCCCAGCTCGGCGGTGCTCGGCCGCTTCCCGGCCCGCACCGGCACGAACGCGATCACCAGCCCGGCGAACGCGAACACCAGGTGCAGCGCGCTCGTCGGCCAGTTCGCGTTCAGGACGCCGCCGCCGACGTTGCGGGAGTACAGGAACATCGCCACGCACGCGGCGATCAGCAGGACGCCGTACCAGCGGGCGCGGCGGGCGCCCGTGCGCGCCAGCACGCCCAGCGCCCCCAGCACCAGGTGCACCACGTTCGCCAGCGGGTTCACGGCGAAACCGATCACCTGCTGCTCGCGGGTGCCCTCCGTCCACCCGCTGAAGCCGGTCACGAAGAACCCCGCGACCCCCAGCGCGATCAGCAGGACGCCGGCCAGGAGCGACAGGTGCTGCCCCGCGGTGGTGCGGGGCCGCTCCACCGCGACCCTCCCCGCCATGTTCAGGCTCATGCGGGACAGGTGCCCCGCAGGGCCCCGCCCGAAACCGCCGGCGTCCCGGCGGTCACCCCGCGGCGGGCAGCTGAACGGTGAACACCGATCCGCCGCCGGGCCGCGGGGCGTGGTGCACGTCCCCGCCGTTGGCGCGCAGCAGCTCGCGCACGATGTACAGCCCCAGGCCGGTGCCGCGCACCGTGCCGGCGGTGGCGTCGGCGCGGGCCAGGCGGTCGAACAGCCGGTCGCGGAACCCCTCCGGCACGCCGGGACCGGCGTCCTCGACGCTGACCACCACCCGGTCTCCGGCGACCCCGGCGCGCACCGCCGTGGCGCCGCCGCCGTACTTCGCCGCGTTGGACAGCAGGTTCACGAGCACCTGCTCCAGGTGGCCCGGCTGCACGGACGCCGCGAGCTCCGGCGGGCAGTGCACCTGCGGGGCCGCACCCGGCACGCTGGCCAGGGCGGCCTCGACCACGGCGCGCACGCGCACCCGCTCCGGGGTGGCGCTCAGCTGCCCGGCGTCCACGCTGACCATCGCCAGCACCTCGCGCAGGATGGTGTCCAGCCGCTGCGCACCGCGGTGCACGGCCTCGGCGCTGCTGCGCCGGTCGGCCTCCTCCAGCTGGTCCCAGCACTGCACGGCCAGCTCGGAGTACCCCTGGATCGAGGCGAGCGGGTTGGCGATCTCGTGCCCGAGCATGCCGATGAGGTCCAGCTTGAGCTGGTTGGCCTCCTCCAGCTCCCGGTTGCGCTCGGCCAGCTGCGCCTGCTCGGCGAGCCGCTGCGTCACGTCCTCCACCTGCGCGACCAGGTACAGCGGGTCCCCCTGCTCGTCGCGGACCACGGCGCTGCGCAGGCGCACCCACAGGGTGCGCCCGTCGGCGTGCACGAAGCGCGTCTCGGTCGTCGCGGCCCCCAGCTCCCCGGCGACCAGGCGGGCGGTCAGCTCGGCGCTGTCGGCCGCGTCCCACGGGTGCTGCAGGTCGCGCAGCCCCATGCGCGCCAGGCGCTGGGGGGAGTGGCCGGTGATCTCGGCCATGGCCGCGTTGGCCTGCAGGAAGTCACCCGCGTCGGCCGCGTCCAGGCTGGTGAGCACCATGCCCAGCGGGGAGCCGTCGAACATCATGCGGAAGCGCTGCTCGCTCATCTCCAGCGCCTCCAGCGCGGCGGTGCACTCGGCCAGCAGCGCGGCGTTGCGGGCCGCGTCGTCGGCGTGGCGCAACCCGGCGGCCAGGCTGCCGGCGAGCAGCTGCAGCAGCTGCGCGTCCTCCGCGGTGAAGGCGCCGGCGCTGCCGCTGGAGACCTTCAGCACGCCCACCGTCCGGTCGCCGCTGACCAGCGGGGCGGTGCACGTGGAGCGCACGCCGATGCGCTCGCACGCCTCGGCGTCCACCCGGGGGTCGGTCGCGGTGTCCTCGCACAGCACCGAGGTGCCCCGCTCGATGGCGGTGCCCGACAGCGACCCGGCGGCGGGCAGGCGCAGCCCCGCGTGGGCGACCAGCGCACCGGCGACGGCGGCGTAGCGCAGCTGCACGCCCTCCAGCAGCTCCACGACGGCCCCGTCGGCGGCCTCGAACGCGGCCACCGCACCGTCGGCGACGGCCTGCAGCACCGCCGCACGGTCCGCACCGGCGGCGGCGACCGCCTGCTGCACCCGCACCGTGCTCAGCAGCACCCGGCTGCGGCGGTGGGTCCGCTCCTGCTCGGCGCGCGCCAGCTCCTCGCTGCGGGCCAGCGCCCGCTCCGCGGCGCGGCGCGAGCGCAGGTCGCGCAGGAACGCGTGGCAGCGCCACTCACCGGCCACCCGGGTCGGCCAGACGGTGATCTCCACCGGTACGCGGGTCCCGTCGCGGTGCAGCGCCTCGACCTCCACGGGACGCCCGGACACCGCCCGCTCGCCGGTGGTGCGGTAGCGGGCCAGGCCGGCGTCGTGCACCTGCCGCAGCTCCGGCGGGACGACGACCTGCGTCATCGGCAGGCCCAGCACCTCGGCGCGGTCCCAGCCCAGCAGGTCGGCGGCGGCCTGGTTCCACTCGGTGAGCATCCCGTCGCCGTCGATGGAGACGAACGCGTCCGGTGCGCAGGCCAGCGCCTGGCGCAGCGCCTCCAGCTCGGCGCGCTCACCGGCACCCAGCCGGCCCGCGACCCCCTGCTGCACCCGCTCCTGCCGCTCCTGCACCTGCACCCGTCCCCGCTCCTCGCGCTCGCCGACCGTCGCCCGTGGGCCCGGTGCGCTCACCACCCACCACCCCCCTCGCCGAGCACCGCCCCGGCGCTGCTCCGCGCCGTGCCCGCGAACTCCTCCGCGAGCGCGGCGAAGGTGCGGCACGTGCGCTCCAGCTCCTCGTGCAGCTGCGCCGCCCAGCCCGGCGCGGGCGCCTCACCGGCGCGGGCGCGCGCCTCCAGGTCCGCGCACAGCTGCGCCAGGACCTCCGCGCCCAGGTTGGCCGCGGAGCCCTTCAGGCTGTGCGCGCGCGTCTCCAGCTCACGCGCGTCGGCGGCCGCCAGGGACTCCTCCAGGCCGGCGACGGCACCGGGGGCGCGCTGCACGAACGAGGTGAGCAGCTGCGCGAACAGCAGCCGGTCCTCGTCGGTGTCGGCGCCGCCGAGGTCGGCGATGCGGGCGCGCACCGCCAGCTCCAGCGGCACGGTCGCCGGCACCGGTGCGGGGCCACCGGGGAGCGGCGCGCTCGCGCCGGTGGCGGCGCCCGCCTCCGCGGGCTGCGTGGCGGTGCGGGCGCGCCACACCCCCAGCGGGTCGTGGCGCACCGCCTCGAGCACCTGCGACAGGGCGCTCTCCAGCTCGCGCGCCCGCACCGGCTTGGTCAGGTGCGCGTCCATCCCCGCCGCCGCGCACGCGTCGCGGTCCTCGGACAGGACGCTCGCCGTGAGGGCGATGATGCGCGGCTGCCGGTCCGCGGGGACCTCGGCGCGGATGCGCCGCGTCGCCTGCAGGCCGTCCATCTCCGGCATGTGCAGGTCCATCAGGACCACGTCGTAGCGGCCGGCGAGCACGGCCCGCAGCGCCTGGCGGCCGTCGGCGACGGTGTCGACGTCGTGGCCGAACCTCGCCAGCAGCAGCTGCGCGACCCGCTGGTTGACGGCGTTGTCCTCGGCGAGCAGGACGCGCAGGGACCGGCCGGTGCCGTCCCCGTCCGGGCCGGTGGCCGGCACCGGCGCCCCGGTGGGCGTGCGCCGCGCGGCCGGGACGGTCCCGCCGGCCGGGCCGGCGGGAGCTGCGGGGGCCGCGGGGGCCCTGCCGCTCAGCAGGTCCCGCAGCGTGCTCTCCAGCAGCCCCGTGCGCACCGGCTTGCTCAGGGTCGCGTCCACCACGCCGGCCGCGGCGGCCGAGGGGTGCCGCTGGCCGCTGGTCAGCAGCACGATCGGCAGCTCGCGGCCGGTGGGCAGCGCGCGCAGGGCGTTGGCCAGCTGCTCGCCGTCCGTGTCCGGCATGTGCATGTCCACCAGCGCGGCGTCGAAGGCGCGCCCCGCGGCCACCAGGGCCAGCGCTTCGCCCGCGGACGCCGTGCCGGTGCAGACCGCGCCCCAGCCCTGCAGCTGCAGCTGCAGCACGCGGCGGTTCGTGGCGTTGTCGTCGACGACGAGCACGTCGCGGCCGGCGAGGTCGGCGGCAGGCCGCGGCGCGGCCGCCGCGAGCGCCCCGGCCTCGCTCAGCGGCACCCGCAGCGTGAACGTCGAGCCGATGCCGGGGGTGCTGTCCACCGTCAGGGTCCCGCCCATCGCGGCGGCCAGGCCCGAGCAGATCGCCAGGCCCAGGCCCACGCCGCCGTGCTCGCGCACCGCGTACGGGTCCATGGGCGCGAAGGAGCGGAACAGGGACGCCACCCGGTCCGCGGGGATGCCGATCCCGGTGTCCCGCACCGAGAACCGCAGCAGTGCAGCCCCGCCGGGGGAGCCCGGGCCCTCCGGCGCCACGGTCAGGGCGACCTCGCCGCGGGAGGTGAACCCCACCGCGTTGCGCAGCAGGTGCACCAGCACCTGGTGCAGGCGCGCGGCATCGCCGCGCACCGCCGCCGGGACGTCAGCGGAGACGTCCACGACGAGCTCCAGACCCTTGCCGCCGGCCTCGTGGCGCACGACCGCGGCGGCGGACTCCGCACCCGCGCGCACGTCGAACGGCTCGTCCAGCAGGCGCAGCGTGCCCGCCTGCAGCTGGGAGAAGTCCAGCACCTCGTCGATGACGACGAGCAGCGCCTCGCCGCTGTCGCGCACCGTCTCCGCCAGCTCCCGCTGCGCCGCGTCCAGGGGCGTGTCCAGCAGCAGGTCCGTCATGCCGATCACGGCGTTCATCGGGGTGCGGACCTCGTGGCTCATGGTCGCCAGGAACGCCGACTTCGCGCGGTCGGCCGCCACGGCCTTGTCCCGGGCGGTCACCAGCGCCTCCACGGCGGTGTTCACGGCCTCGCCCACTGCGACGACCTCGGCCGGGCCGCTGACGTGCGCCGGCTCGGTGATCTCCCCGGCCGCGAGCTGCTGCGCGGCCGCGGCGACGCGCTGCACGGGCCGCACCACGCGGCGGGTCACCCACGCCGCGCCGGCGGCCAGCAGCAGCACGGCGGCGGCGGTGCCGACGGCGACGAGCAGACGGGTGCGGGCCGCGCTGGCGGCGGCGCTCGCCTGCTGCTCGGCCAGCAGCGCCCGCTGCTCCTCCTCCAGCACGTCCAGGGCCGCGGTGGTGCGCTGCATCTGCTCGCGCCCGGCGTCGGTGGCCACCACCGCCTGCGCGGCCTCGAACCCGCGCTCGCGGCGCAGGCCGATCGTGGTGCGCATCTCCGCCAGCTTCGCGTCGACCGCCGCGCGCAGGTCCGCGCCCGCCACCGCACCGGCGGCGCTGGTCCCCGTCTCGCGCACGATGCCGTCGAGCACGCCGTCGAGGCCGGTGAGGGCCTCGGAGTAGGGCTGCAGGTAGTACTCGCGGCCGGTGATGACATACCCGCGCTGCCCCCGCTCGGCGTCGCGCAGCAGCACGCGCAGCCGGCCGATGTCGTCCAGCACGCCGTACGTGGCCTCCACCTGCGCGCGCTCGGCCACGAGCGTGCCGATGCGGGCGTACGAGCTGCCGCCGATCACCAGCAGGGTGGTGACCACCACCAGCAGGCCCGCGGTCAGCATCCGCGCGATGGACCAGGGGGAGCGCCGCACCCCGGGCGCCGCGATCACCAGCTCGCGCCGGCGTCTGCGGTGGCGAGGGACTGCTCGATCGCGGTGCACAGGGCGGTCAGGACGACCGGCTTCGTCAGGTACGTCCCGCCCAGGGCGCGACCGGCCTCGATGTCCGCCGGCTGCACGCGGCCGCTGAGGAAGACCACCGGCAGGCGCGCGTAGCGCTCGTCCTCGCGCAGCCCGCGCACCAGCTCCAGGCCCGTGGTGCCCGGCAGCGTCACGTCGGTGACCAGCACGTCGGGAGCGCCGCGCTCGGCCATGACCGCCAGGGCGGACGCGGCCGAGTCGGCACCGATCACCCGGTGCCCGGCGGCGCGCAGCCGCAGGTCGAGAAGGGTGCGGATGTCCGCGTCGTCCTCGACGACCAGCACCTTGGCCATGATCCGGGGTCCTCCCTGAGGGGTTCGGCGGTGCGCGGCCCTCGCCGCCGCACCGGCCCTGCGCACCCGCGCCGCAGCGGCCGGGTGCACCTGACCCACCGGTCATCGGCAGCGGTGGCGCTGAGGTGAAGCGACCGCCCGTCCGGCGGCACCACCGCACGGGCGTCAGGTCACGCACCGTGACCGCTCCGGGCTCAAGGCGGCCGCCCCGGTGCCGATGACCACCACGGCGCGGTTCGGCAGTGAGCCCCGGTCGCGCTCCGCCGATCGACAGACGGGAGAGCGGAGGACGTGCACCACCACGACGCCCCGGCACCCGCTGCCGCCGCGCCCCGCGCGCGCGCCCACCCCACCCGCACCAGCGTCCTGTTCGCTGCGCTGTTCGCCGCCACGATGGTGGCCGGCCGCCACACGGTCCCCGAGGGCGCCGCGCTGGCGCTCGTCTCGCCCTGCGCCGGGGTCGCCGCCGTCTGGTTCAACGCCCCGCGCAGCGCCCGCGGGCGCGCGCTCGACGCCGCCCTGCTCCTGGTGGCCGGCGTCCTGGTGCACCTGGCGACCGCCGCGGCCCCCCTGCTGGCCGTCGCCGCCACCGTGGCCACCCTCGTGCAGACCCTCCTGTTCACGGCGCTGCTGCACCGCTGGTGCCCCGGCGCCGGGCCCGGGCGGCCGCTGCGCGGGGTGCCGCAGCTGGTCCGCCTGCTCGCCGCGTGCGGCATCGCCGTCACCGCAGGCGGTGTCCTCGCCGCCTCCGCCGCCGCCTGGGGGACCGACCGCACCGGGTGGGTCGACCTGCTCACCTGGGTGGCGCGCAACGGCCTGGCGGTGCTGCTGGTCGGCTGCGCCGGGCTGCGGCTGGTGACGGCGAGCACCCGCCGCCGCGGCGCACCGGACGACGACGGACCCGGCTGCGCCGCCGGGCGCCGACCGCGCACCGCCGAGGCGGTCCTCGCCTTCGCGGTCTCCGCGGTCGCCTACACCGCGCAGTTCGCGCTGCTGGGCAGCCTGCCCGTGACGTTCCTGCTGCCGGTGCTCACCGTCTGGGTGGCGCTGCGGTTCTCCAGCCGCACCGTCGTGCTGCACTGCCTGTTCACCGGCGCCTGCGCCGTCGTCTTCACCCTGCACGGGCACGGGCCGTTCGCCGCGGTCGCCGACCAGACCGCGCGGGCCCTGCTCGTGCAGGGGCACGCCGCCGTGGCCGCCGTCATCGGCCTCGTGCTCGCCCTCGGCCGCGACGAGCGCGACGCGCTCCTGGCGGAGGTGCGCCGGCAGGCCGCCGACGCGCAGCAGCAGGCCGAGACCGCCGAGCTGCTCGCCGGTGCGCTGCGCTCCCTCAACGCCGCCGCGGACACCCGCGAGGCGCTGTGCGAGGCCACGGCCCGCATCACCGGCGCCGACGGGGTGTACCTCGCCGAGCCCGACGGTCGCGGCGACCTGGTCAGCCGGGCGGTCTGGGGCGAGGGGATGGTCCCGGTGACCGTCGCGATCGGCGAACCCACCGTCCTCGCCGACGCGTTCCGGCGCGGTGAGCCCCTGTTCGTCAGCGACCTCTCCGGGTGCACCGGCGCCTCGGCGCGGCTGCGCGACGCGCTGGGCGCCGTCTCGGTCGCCTACCAGCCGATCACCACCGCCGACGGGCAGACCGCCGGCCTGCTCGCCAGCGTCTGGCGCACCCGGGTGCAGGAGCTGCCCGCGCGGGTGCGCGTCGTCATGGCCACCCTGGCCCAGGAGGCCGCGCACGGCATGGAGCGCGCCGACCTGCTGACCCAGCTGGCCCTGGCCGCCGAGCGCGACCCGCTCACCGGGCTGGCCAACCGCCGCCGCTGGGACGAGGCCACCGGCAAGGAGATCGCCCGCGCCGCCCGCACCGGCCTGCCGCTGTCGTTCTGCCTGCTCGACCTGGACCACTTCAAGCGCTACAACGACACGCAGGGCCACCTGGCCGGCGACGACCTGCTGCAGGAGTTCGCCACCGCCGCGAGCGGGTGCCTGCGCGAGGTGGACACCCTGGCCCGCTGGGGCGGGGAGGAGTTCGTCCTGGCCCTGCCCGGGTGCAGCGCCGCCGGGGCCCGCGCGGTCGCCGACCGCATCCGCGCCGCCGTGCCGCGCGGGCAGACGTGCACCGTGGGCGTGGCCCAGTGGCGACCGGGCCTGAGCGCCGCCGAGGTGATCGCCCTGGCGGACCTGGCCCTGTACGAGGGCAAGCGGTCCGGGCGGAACACCACCGTCGTCAGCGACCCGGCCCCCGCCGTCCCCACCCCTTGACCCGAACCTCCGCCCCGCCCCCGAACCCCCGCCCCCTCGGTGATCAAGGAAGTGGCAACTTCCTTGATCACCGAGGGGGGCGGGTGGGGTTCCGCGGCGGTGCTAGGTTCACCCGTGACACGGGGTGCCCCGCGAGGGGCTGAGATCACACCCGTCGAACCTGACGCAGGTAGTGCTGACGAAGGGATGTCACGGCGTGGGAGCCGCAAACCCCGCGCGCCTCGGCGCACAGCAGGTCGCGGACGTCCGCGACGCCCTGGCCCGCGAGCACCCGCTCGTGCAGTGCCTGACGAACTCGGTGGTCACCACCATCACCGCCAACGCCCTGCTCGCCGCGGGGGCCGCCCCCGCGATGGTCGACAACCCCCGCGAGGCCGCCGAGTTCGCCCGCGC
Source organism: Kineococcus sp. G2 (assembly GCF_037154035.1). Lineage (NCBI taxonomy): Bacteria > Bacillati > Actinomycetota > Actinomycetes > Kineosporiales > Kineosporiaceae > Kineococcus > Kineococcus sp. G2. The sequence continues at coordinate 25,907 of NZ_JBBBEM010000013.1, forward strand.
CGCCTCCGCGGTGCTCGTGAACGTCGGAACCCTCGACGAGGAGCGGGCCCGCGCCATGGCGCTGGCGGCGGGCGCGGCGCACGAGACCGGCACGCCGTGGGTCCTGGACCCCGTCGCCGTCGGTGCGCTGGCCTTCCGCACCGCCGTCGCCCGCGATCTGCTCCAGCACCGCCCGGTCGCTGTGCGCGGCAACGCCTCCGAGGTCATGGGCCTGGCCGGTTCCGGTGCCGGCGGGCGCGGGGTCGACTCCACCTCCGACGCCGAGGACGCCCTCGCCGCCGCCCGTGCGCTGTCGGGGCGCACCGGTGGCGTCGTCGCCGTCTCCGGCGCCGTCGACGTCCTCGTCCACGGCGAGCGCGTCGTGCGGGTGCGCGGCGGTTCGCCGCTGCTGACCCGCACCACCGGCGCCGGCTGCTCGCTCGGCGCCCTCCTGGCCGCCTGCGCGGCCGTGACGGACGACCCGCTGCTGGCCGCCGTCACCGCGCACGCGCACGTCGCGGTCGCCGCCGAGCGCGCCGCCGCCCGCAGCAGCGGGCCGGGGGGTTTCGCGATCGCGTGGATCGACGAGCTGGACGCCGTGGACGCCGCCGCGCTGCGCGCGGACCTGGAGGACTCCGGGAGGCTGGTGTGAGGGCGCGCCGGGGTTTCGACCCGACCCTGTACCTGGTCACCGACACCGCGCAGTGCGGCGCGCGGGGGGTTCCCGCGGTGGTGCGCGAGGCCGTCGCCGGCGGCGTCACCGCCGTGCAGGTGCGCGGCAAGGACGCGAGCGACCGGGAACTGCTCGCCCTCGTGCGGTCGGTGCGGGAAGCGCTGCGCGGCACCGGCGTCGCGGTGCTGGTCGACGACGCCGTGGACGTCGCGCTGATCGCCGGCGCGGACGGCGTGCACCTGGGGCAGTCCGACCTGCCGGCCGAGGACGTGCGCCGCCTCGTCGGCCCCGACCTGCTCGTGGGGTTGTCCGTCTCCACCGTCGAGGAGGTGCGCGCGGTTCCCGCCGGGGTGGTCGACCACCTCGGCGTCGGCCCCGTGCACGCCACCGCCACCAAGACCGACGCGGCCGCGCCCCTGGGGCCGGAGGGGGTGCGCGCCGTCGTCGAGGCCGCCGCGGGAACCCCGTGCGTGGCGATCGGCGGGATCGACGCCCGGAACCTCCACGAGCTGCGCGGCACCGGGATCGCCGGGTTCTGCGTCGTGTCCGCGGTGTGCGCGGCGCCCGACCCGCGCGCGGCGGCGGCGGAACTGCGGGCGCGCTGGGACGGGCGTGCGCAGGTGACCCGGTGAGCGCCCGCGTCGCCCTCACCGTCGCCGGCAGCGACCCCAGCGGCGGGGCGGGGATCCAGGCGGACCTGAAGACGTTCGCCGCCCTCGGCGCGTACGGCACCGCCGTCCTGACCGCGCTCACCGCGCAGAGCACCCGCGGCGTGGCCGGCGTGCACGTGGTGCCCGCGGAGTTCGTGCGCGAGCAGCTGCAGGTGCTGCTGGACGACGTCGCCGTGCACGCGGTCAAGACGGGGATGCTCGCCGACACCGCTGTCACGCGCGTGGTCGCGCAGGTCCTGGGCGCCCACCCGGCCCCGCTCGTGGTGGACCCCGTCATGGTCGCCACCAGCGGCGACCGGCTGCTGGACGCCTCCGCCGTCGCCGCCGTGCGCGACGAGCTCGTGCCGGTGGCGGACCTGGTGACGCCCAACGTCCCCGAGGCCGCGGTGCTGCTGGGGGCCGAGCCCGCGCGCGACGCCGGCGAGGTCGTCGCGCAGGCCGAGGAGCTGCTGCGGCGCACCGGCACCGCGGTGCTGCTCAAGGGCGGGCACCTGGGCGGGCCGGAGAGCGTGGACGTGCTCGCCGAACCCGGCGGCACCCACCGCATCACCCGCCCCCGCCTGGGGACCGGTTCCGCCCACGGCACCGGCTGCACCCTCTCGTCCGCGATCGCCGCCGTCGCCGCGCGCGGCGACGGGGTGCCGGTGAGCTGGCTGCCCGCCGTGGAGGAGGCGCGCGACTACCTGCAGGGCGCCCTCGCGGCCGCCGGCGACCTGCGCGTCGGTTCCGGCGCCGCGCCCCTCGACCACTCCTTCGCCCAGCGGACGCACCGGAGGACGACGTGAGCTTCACCGACGAGGCGTGGGTGCGCACCGCGCACCTGCGCACCGCGATCGACGGGTGCCGGTTCCTGCGGGAGCTCGGCGACGGAACCCTGGACCCGGCGGTGTTCCGGCACTACCTGGAGCAGGACGAGGTCTACCTCGCCGGGTACGGGCGGGCGCTGGCGCTGCTGGCCTCCCGGGCGCCGGACGTGGCGAGCGCGGCGTTCTGGGCGTCGTCCGCGCACGGCGCCGCCGTCGTCGAGACCGCCCTGCACGGCGACCTGCTCGGCTCCGGGGCGCTGCCCGCCGCGACGGGACCGGTGAGCGCCTCACCGACGACGCTGGGGTACGTGTCGTACCTGGTGGCGACGGCGGCGACGGCGCCCTACCCGGTCGCGGCGGCCGCGGTGCTGCCGTGCTTCTGGGTGTACGCCGACGTCGCGCGCCGCCTGGCCCGCTCGGCGGCGGCCGTGCTCGACGCCGGCGCGGAGCACCCGTACGCCCGCTGGGTCGCCGCCTACGACGCGGAGGAGTTCCACGCCTCGGTGGCCACCGCCCGCCGCCTGGTGGACGAGGCGGCCGCACCCCTGGCCGACACCGGTCCCCTGCACGAGGCGTTCGCCACCGCCACCCGCTACGAGTTCCTCTTCTGGGAGACGGCGCTGCACCGCGAGGACTGGCCGCTGACCCTGGGCGCCTGACGCCCGACCCCGCGGAAACCATCGTTTCCGCCCCCGGGAGGCGCTTCCCAGGGGCGGAAACGATGGTTTCCGCGGGGCGGGGAGGGCGTGAGAGCGATCACGGCGCCCCGCGTCGGGGGGTGCGCCGCGGCGGTCCGTGCCAGGCTCGGGAGCGGGCCGGTGACCACCCGGGTCGCCGGTGCGGTGAGGGGAGCGTCCAGTGTCCACCGGGAAGTCCAGCGGTGACGGTTCCGTCGTCGTCGTCAACTGCGGCAGCTCCTCCGTGAAGCTGGCCCTCGTCGACCCCGTCACCGGTGAACGCTCGCTGTCCTGCCTGGGCGAGCGCCTGGGCACCCCGGACGCCGTCGTGCACTTCAAGACCGCCGACGGCGAGCGCACCATCACCCCCGCCGCCACCACCCACCGCGGGGCGCTCGCGCACGTGCTGCAGCGCCTGCTCGACATGGACCTGCCGCCGCTGCTGGGCGTGGGGCACCGCGTCGTCCAGGGCGGCAAGCGGTTCCGCACCTCGGTGCGCATCGACGACCACGTCCTGGCCGACATCTCCGACCTGTCGGCGCTCGCCCCCCTGCACAACCCCGCCAACGTCTCCGGCATCGAGGCCGCCCGCGCCGTCCTGCCCGAGCTGGACCACGTCGCCGTCTTCGACACCGCGTTCCACCAGACGATGCCCGAGCACGCCTACCGCTACGCCGTGCCCACCCGCTGGTACGAGGAGTTCGGGGTGCGCCGCTACGGCATGCACGGCACCAGCCACCGGTTCGTCAGCGCCCGCGCCGCGCAGGTCCTGCAGCGCGACACCGGCGCCGACCCGCGCTCGCTGAAGCTCGTCGTCGCCCACCTGGGCAACGGGTGCAGCGCCACCGCCGTGCTCGGCGGCCGCTCGGTGGACACCACGATGGGCATGACCCCGCTGGAGGGGCTGGTCATGGGCACCCGCTCCGGCGACCTGGACCCGGCCGTGCTGGAGCTGGTGGCCGAGCGCACCGGCGCCAGCACCGCCGAGATCGTGAACCAGCTGAACAAGGAGTCCGGCCTGCTGGCCCTGTCGGGGCTGTCCAACGACGTGCGCACCCTGGAGCAGAAGGCCGACCAGGGCCACCCCGGGGCGAAGCTGGCCCTGGAGGTGTTCACGTACCGCGCCGCCAAGCACGTCGCCGCCCTCACCGTCGCCCTCGGCGGCCTGGACGCCCTCGTCCTCACCGGCGGCATCGGGGAGAACGGGGCGCGGATCCGCTCGGCGCTGCTGGGCCGGCTGCGCCACCTCGGCCTCGAGGAGGACCCGGTCGCCAACGCCGAGCACGGCCGCTCCTCCACCCCCGCCGGTCGCATCACCCGCGAGCGCCCCGACGGCCGGCCCGGGCCGCTGGCGATGGTGGTGCCCACCGACGAGGAGCTGCTCATCGCCCGCGACACCGTCGACCTCGTCCAGCACGGCTGACCCGCGAGAGCGGACCGACCCGAGAGGAGCGCGCGGTGCCCCGCACCCTGCTCGTCGTCCCCACCGGCCACGGCGCCGGCCTGACCTCGACCTGCCTGGGCCTGCTGCGGGCGCTGGACGCGCGCGGCGTGGCCGTGGGCTTCCACAAGCCGCTGGCGCAGCCCGGGGGCTCCGGGGGCACCGACCGCTCCGTCGCCCTGGCGCGGCTGACGACGGGCCTGAGCGTCGCCGAGCCCATCCCCGCCGCCCGGGTCGTGGAGCGCCTCAGCCGCGGCGAGGTCGACGACCTGATGGAGGAGGTCGTGGCCGCCGCCGAGGGCGTGCTCGCCCGGCACGACGTCGTGGTCGTCGAGGGCCTGGCGCCCTCCGCCGACCAGGTGTTCTCCGGGCGGGTCAACCAGGCGCTGGCGACCGCCCTGGACGCCGACGTGCTCCTCGTCGGCTCCGCGGGCGCCGACGGCTCCGACCCCGGCGCCCCCGAGCGCATCGCGGAGGACATGGCCGTCACCGCCGGCACCTACCGGGCGGGGGAGGGGCTGCGCGTCATCGGCGGTGTCGTCTCCCGCTGGCCGGTGCCGGAGGACCCCGAGGTCGCCGTCTCGCGCGTCGCGGCGCTGCGCGGGGCGCTGGAGCACCACGGCGTCCCGCTGGTGGCGGCGGTGCCGTACCGCACGGAGCTGACGTGGGGGCGCGTGCGCGACCTCGTGCGCGCCCTCGACGTGGACGTCGTCACCCACGGCGACCAGCAGCGGCGCGTGAAGGAGGTCGTCGTCGCCGCCCAGGCGGTGCCCGGGATGCTGCCGCTGCTGCGCGAGGGCCGCCTCATCCTGGTGCCCGGCGACCGCCACGACGTCGTGATGGCGGCGTGCCTGGCGGCGCTGAACGGCACCCGGCTGGCCGGGCTGCTGCTGACCGCCGGCGTCGGCATGGACGAGCGGGTCGCCGACCTCACCCGCGCCGCCGCCGCGACCGGCCTGCCGATCCTGCGCACCGACCGCAGCACGTACGCCACCGCCACCGCCGTGAACCGCCTGGACCCGGACGTGCCCGCCGACGACGCCGAGCGCGCGCACGCCGTCACCGCCGCCGTCGCCGACGCGCTGGACCCCGCCTGGCTGGCGGCCCTGCGCACGGCCGCGCACACCCCGCGGCTGTCGCCGGCGGCGTTCCGGCGGCGGCTGACCACGCTGGCCGCCGAGCGGGTGCAGCGCATCGTGCTGCCCGAGGGCACCGAGCCGCGCACCGTGCAGGCCGCCGCGCTCTGCGCGCAGCGCGGCATCGCGCGCCCGGTGCTGCTGGGCGCACCCGCCGAGGTCGCCTCGGTGGTCGCGGGCCTGGGGCTGACCCTGCCCGACGGCGTGGAGGTGCTGGACCCCGCCGACCTGGTGGACCGCTACGTCGACGTGCTGGTGGAGGCCCGCAAGCACAAGGGGATGCGGCCGGACGTCGCCCGCGACTCCCTGGCCGACCCGATCTGGCTGGGCACCACCATGCTCAAGGCCGGCGACGTCGACGGCCTGGTGGCCGGCGCGGTGCACACCACCGCCGCCACCGTGCGCCCCGCGCTGCAGATCATCCGCACCAAGCCCGGCGCGAAGCTGGTCTCCAGCGTCTTCTTCATGTGCCTGCCCGACGACGTCGTCATCTACGGCGACTGCGCCGTGAACCCGGACCCGAACGCGGAGGAGCTGGCCGACATCGCCCTGCAGTCGGCGGCGTCGGCGCGCGCGTTCGGCATCGAGCCGCGCGTGGCGATGATCAGCTTCTCGACCGGGTCGTCGGGGGCCGGCTCGGCGGTGGACAAGGTCGCCGAGGCCACCCGCATCGCGAAGGAGCGCGAGCCGGACCTCGTGATCGACGGGCCCCTGCAGTACGACGCCGCCGCGGTCGCCTCCGTGGCGCGGGCGAAGGCGCCGGGCTCGCCGGTGGCCGGGCGCGCCACGGTGTTCGTCTTCCCCGACCTCAACACCGGCAACACCACGTACAAGGCGGTGCAGCGCAACGCGGGCGTGATCTCGGTGGGGCCGATGCTGCAGGGCCTGGCGAAGCCGGTGAACGACCTCTCGCGGGGCGCGCTGGTGGACGACATCGTCTACACGATCGCGCTGACCGCGATCCAGGCGTCCCGCGGGTGAGGCGTCGGCGCGCCGGGGGAGGGGTGCTCGGGAAGAGGGAACGGGGCGGGGCTGTTAGGCTTGACGTGACGGTCTGATGCCGTCCACTCAGCGGGCGAGCCGCCCGCGAGGTCGCTCGAGTCTCATCCCTCAGCTTCTGCGCGCAGCACCGTGCGCGCCCGTGCCTGGGGGCGGACCGCCTTAGCGGCCGCAGATCCACGTGGAGTCCACTCCCGCATGCCCCAGTTCGACCGCACGTACCGCTCCGCTCGCGACGACTCCTCCCGCGGTTCCTCCGAGGACCGCTTCCCCCGTCCCCGTCGCGGTGACCGCGACGACTTCCGCTCCGACCGCGGCGGCGAGTCCCGCGGCTTCCGCTCCGACGACCGCGGTCCCCGCTCCGGCGGTGGTTCCCGCGGCTCCTACGGCGGCTCCAGCGGCTCCTACGGCGGCTCCGGCGGCTACCGCGGCCGCCGTTCCGGCCCGCCGCGCAGCCCGCGCTCCTTCGCGCCCAGCGCCACCGAGCAGGCCCTGACCGCCGCCGAGCAGGTCGAGGTCGCCGACCTCACGTTCGCCGAGCTCGGCCTGCCCGAGGAGCTCGTCGCCGCCCTGGAGCGTCGCGGCATGTCCAAGCCGTTCGCGATCCAGTCGCGCACCCTGCCCGACGGCATCGCCGGCCGCGACATCCTCGGCCGCGCCCGCACCGGCTCCGGCAAGACGCTCGGCTTCGGCCTGCCGATGCTGGCGCGCCTGGCCGCCAACCGGCGCGGCCGCATCACCGGTGCCCCCCGCGGCCTGGTGCTCGTGCCCACCCGCGAGCTGGCGATGCAGGTCGCCGACGCGCTGCGCCCCCTGGGCGACGCCCTCGACCTGCGCATGTCCGTCGTCGTCGGCGGCGTGCCCTACGGCCGGCAGATCTCCGCGCTGCAGCGCGGCATCGACGTCCTCATCGCCACCCCGGGCCGCCTGGTGGACCTCATCGAGCGCGACGCCGTCTCGCTCGGCGAGGTCGACGTCACCGTCCTGGACGAGGCCGACCACATGGCCGACCTCGGCTTCCTGCCGGGCGTGCGGGCCATCCTGGAGGGCACCAAGCCCGGCGGGCAGCGGATGTTCTTCTCCGCCACCCTCGACCGCGGCGTCGAGGCGCTGGTGAAGGACTTCCTCACCGACCCGGCCTTCCACGCGGTGCCGGCCGAGCCGGACTCGGTGGGCAACATGGAGCACCGCGTCTTCGCGGTGCGCCCGCACGACAAGCTGTCGATCCTCACGGAGATCAGCCACCGGCCCGCCCGGAGCATCTTCTTCGTGCGCACCAAGCTGGGCGCGCAGCGCCTGGCGGACCAGCTGCGCGAGGCCGGTGCCCCGGCGGAGGCCATCCACGGCGACCTGCGCCAGGCGCAGCGCTCCAAGGCGATCGACGCGTTCTCCGCGGGGGAGACCCGCGTGCTCGTCGCCACCGACGTCGCCGCGCGCGGCATCCACGTCGACGACGTGGACCTCGTCGTGCACGTCGACCCGCCGAACGACCACAAGGACTACCTGCACCGCTCCGGCCGCACCGCGCGCGCCGGCGCCAAGGGCACCGTCCTGGCGATCGCGCTGCCGGACCAGGTCCGCCGCTACGGCTGGCTGCACCGCGACGCCGGTGTCGAGGCCAACGACGTCGAGCGCGTCGCCGCCGGCGACGACACGGTGCGCGCCGTGGCCGAGTCCGGTGAGCCGGTCGTGGTCAAGCCCCGCACCCGCCCCGAGCGGGAGGGGCGCGGCCCGCGCCGCAGCGGCGGCTTCCGCGGCGGCCCGCGCCGCGACGGCGGTTCCCGCGGCGGCCCGCGCCGCGACGGCGGTTCCCGCGGCGGCCCCCGCCGCGAGGGCGCCGCGCGCGACTGACGTCCCGCACCCGGACGGCCCCGTCCCCTCCACCGAGGGGGCGGGGCCGTTCCGCGTCCGGGACGGGTGGCGCGCCGGCGCCCCGCGCGGTGAGGATGGGCCCGCACGATCACCGCAGGACCCACCCGAGGAGGCCCCGTGCCCACCCGCACCGCCCGCACCGCCTGGAACGGCGGCCTGAACGACGGCTCCGGCCAGGTCGAGCTGACCAGCTCGAAGGTCGGCACCTACGACGTGTCGTTCCCCCAGCGCGCCGCCGACGAGGCCGGGGGCACCACCAGCCCCGAGGAGCTCATCGCCGCCGCCCACTCCTCCTGCTTCGCGATGCAGTTCTCCGCCCTGCTCGGCGAGGCCGGCGGCACCCCGGAGAGCCTCGAGGTCGTCGCCGACGTCTCCCTCGGTCCGGACCCGGCCGGCGGCTTCCGCCTCACCGGCATCGCCCTGAAGGTCACCGGCGAGGTCAGCGGCATCGACGCCGACACCTTCGCGAAGACCGCGCAGGCCGCCAAGGAGACCTGCCCGGTCTCCAAGGCCCTCACCGGTGTCGAGATCACCCTCGACGCGCGGATGGACTGACGCAGCAGCACGGGCAGGGCCCCGGTGCGCGTGCACCGGGGCCCTGCCCGTCCTCGCCGGCGAGGTGCCGGCCGGTGGTCCTCAGCCGGTGATGCCGGCCTCCTGGCACAGCGTGCTGGCCGCACCCGCGCACAGCGCCTCGGCGGTGGTGTAGCCGGAGTCCAGGACCTTCGTGCGGATGTCCGCCTTCGTGACCGCCTCCGGCTGCAGCAGCACGGTGGGCACCGCGCCGGCGCCGTTGTCCGTCGTGGTCGTCGTCTCCGGTTCCTCGCCGGCCAGGACGTCGGCGACGAGGTCGGCGGTGGTGCGCGCCTGCGCGGGCAGGTCCTTGAACACCGTCATCGTCTGCGTGCCGGCCAGGATGCGCTGCAGCGCAGCGACCTCCGCGTCCTGCCCGGTGATCGGCACCCCGCTGTAGCCGGCGGCGGTCAGCGCCTCCAGCGCACCCGCGGCCAGGCCGTCGTAGGACGTGTACACGCCCAGCAGCTCACGACCGCCCAGCTCGCGCAGCGCCGCCGCCATCTCCACCTCGGCCTGCTCCGCGCTCCAGCCGGCCACCGAGCGGTCCGCGGCGATCTCCACCTCCCCGTCCAGCACGGAGTGCGCGCCGGCGGCGAACAGGCCCGCGTTGTTGTCCGCCGGGTCGCCCTGGAGCATCACCACGGCGCCCTGCCCGGCTCGGTCGCCCACCGCGTCCAGGATCGCCCGCCCACCCAGCTCGCCGACCGCACCGCCGTCGAAGGAGACGTAGTAGTCCAGGGGGGCGTCCTTGACGAGCCGGTCGTAGGCCACCACGGGCACGTCGGCGGCGTCCGCGCTGGTGAGCAGGGAACCGGCCTCGGCGCCGTCGACGGCCACGACCACGAGGGCCTCGGCGCCGTCGGCGAGGGCCTGCTCGCCCTGCCGGTTCTGCTCCGCCTGGTCGGCGGCGGTGTGCAGGTCCACCACGCAGTCCCCGCAGCGCTCCTGCAGCCGGACGGCGAAGTTGGGGTAGTCGTACGCCAGGGCGCGCAGCGACGTGCTCGGCGCCAGGAACGCCACGCGGCGCTCACCGCCCTCGGCGGCGGTGGTGGTGGCGGCGTCCCCGCCGCAGCCGGCCAGGGCCAGGGCGCCGAGGGCGGCGAGGGCCGCTGCGGCGGTCCGGCGGGTGCGGTTCACGGGGGTCCTCCCGGAGGTGGGGGCGGGGTGCTTCGGACGGCGGGCGGTCGGGGTGCGCACGATCGGCCCCGTCAGTACCGGAAGGTGGCGACGGTGGCGCGCATGCGGTCGGCCATCCCGGCCAGCTCGCGCACCGCGCGGTCGGACTCGGCCGCACCCGCACCGCTGGCCTGGGCGGCGGTCGCCACCGTGCCGATGGTGCCGGCGATCTCGTTGGCGCCGTTCGCGGCGTCGCCGACCAGTCGGCTCATCTCCTGCGTCGTGGCCGCCTGCTCCTCCACCGCCGCGGCGATGGTGCCCTGGTAGTCGCTGATCTCGGCGATCACGGAGGAGATGCTGGAGATCGCCGTCACCGCGCGCTCCACGTCGCCCTGGATCGCCTGGACGCGGGTGGCGATGTCCTCGGTGGCGCGGGCGGTCTGGCCGGACAGCTCCTTGACCTCCCCGGCGACCACGGCGAAGCCCTTGCCGGCGTCGCCGGCGCGGGCGGCCTCGATGGTGGCGTTCAGCGCCAGCAGGTTCGTCTGCTCCGCGATCGAGGTGATCGTCTTGACCACGTCGCCGATCTCGGCGGAGGAGCGGCCCAGCGCGGCCATCGTCTCGCCCGTCTCCGTGGCGATGCCCACCGCACGGCCCGCGACGTCCGCGGCCCGCGAGGCGTTGGAGGAGATCTCCGTGATCGACACGCCCATCTCCTCCGCACCGGCGGCGGCGCCGGCGATGTGGCCGCTGACGTCGTGCGCCGAGCGCGCCACCGTGCCGGCGCGGTCGGAGACGTCGACGACGCTGCCCGAGATGGCCGACGTGGTGGCCTGCAGGTCCCCGGCGGCGCGGGCGAGGGTGCCGGCGTCGGCGTCCAGGCCGGCGACGGTGCGGCGCATGCTCTCGGTGGCGGTGCGCAGGGCCTGCGCCATGCGGCCCACCTCGTCCCGGCGGTCCACGTCAGCGGTGGCGGTCAGGTCCCCCTCGGCGACGCGGCCCAGGACGTCGACCACCTGCCGCAGCGGGCGCACCACCAGGTTCGTCGTCCAGCGCGCCAGCAGCACGGTGACGAGCAGCCCGGCGACGAGCACGGCGACCATCGTGGTGCGGGCGGTGGAGTAGGTGCCAGCCGCCGCCTCCACGGAGGTGCGGGCCTGCTCCTCGCTGAGGTCGTCCAGCTCGGCCAGCGCCTGCTCGGCGTTGTCGGCCAGCAGCGCGACGTTGCCGAGGTACAGCTGCTGGAACTTCGCGCGGTCCCCGGCCTCGCCGGAGGTCGCCAGCGGGGTGAGGAACCCGTCGCGGGTGCCGCGGTAGGAGGTCCACCAGGTGCTGAACTCCTGCAGCTTCGCCCGCTGGGCGTCGGTGCTCAGGGCGGCGGCGTAGGAGGCGGTGAGCTCGTCGACCCGCTCGTCGTCCGCGCGCACGCGCTCGGCGAGGTCGGCCCGGGCCGCGTCGTCGTCCGCCAGGGCCAGGTTCGCCAGGTCGCGCTGGCTCGCCAGGGCGGCCGAGCGCAGGTCCGCCAGGTCGGCGGCCGGCAGCAGGTCGCGCTCGTACACGTCGCCGGTGCGGGCGTTGACGTCGGCCAGGCCGCCCAGACCCACCACGAGCAGACCGGTGGCGACGGTGCAGGACAGGGCGACGATCGCGCCGATCTTCGTGGCGACCGAGCGGTCGGCGAAGCGCCGGCGGCCACCGGCGCCGGCGGGGGGCGGGGTCGTCGTGCTCAAGGGAGCCTCCATCGTCCGGGCGCACCCCGGGGACAGGGGTGACCGTTCCCCATCGGCACCTGGCGGGCACCGCTTGAGGCGCCCCCCGGGTACCCCCTCCTCCCCGCCCCTCCGTGGTCGTGCACGGTTGAGCACTCAACCGCGCATGGTCGCGGAAGGGTGGGGAGAGGGGGCGAGGCGGCGCTCGGCGACGGCCGCGTGCGGCCAGCGGGCCACCCGGTCCGGCAGCACCGGGCGGGCCGTGCGCAGCAGCGCGCGCACCGACCCGGCGGCGGCGCGGCGCCCGGGGGTGCGCACCAGGCCGTAGCCGTCCGCGACGGACGGCGGCAGCAGGTCGGCGGTGACGCTGCGCACCAGCGCAGCGGCACCCGGCAGGGGAGGACGGGTGCGCTGGGTGAGGATGCCGTCGGCCACGCGGCGCGCAGCGGGGGTGACGACCAGCCCGGCGACCGCCTCGTCCCAGTAGCGCTCGAAGTCGGCGGCCGTGGGCGGCAGCACCGCCTGCGGGACGGCGAACAGCCGCGCGAACGGCCAGGACTCGCGCCAGTGCCGCTCGCGCTCGTCGGCGCTCAGCGCGCGGCCGACGTAGCGCTCGGCGACCCGGCGCGCGGTCCACACCAGCGTCGCGTGCACCCACAGCGCCAGGTGCGGGTCGCTCGCGCGGTACGGCGTGCCGGCGGGCACGCCCGGCGCCCCCTCGCGCAGCGCGCCGCGCACGCGGGCGTGCTGCGCGCCGACCTCGCGCGCCGCCGCCCGCGCCTGGGCGGTGTCGCCGAAGGTGACGGTGAGGGCGGCCTGCAGCGTCGCCAGCAGCCGGTGCGCCGGGCCCGCCTCGTAGTCGCTGTGCACCGCGACCCCCTCGGCGACGAGCGGGTGCGCCACCTGCAGCAGGATCGCGGCCGGCCCGCCCAGGACGGCGGCGCGCTCGCCGGTGACGGCGCGGAACACCCCGCCGGGTTCGCACACGCCCGGGTCCCCGGGCACGCCCGGGCCGGGTGGGGGCGGGAAGGCGGCGCGCACGGGCAGGCGGGGCAGCCGGTCGGTGGTCCTCACCGCACCCACCCTCGCCCCCGGCGGGCCCGGGCGCACGGGGGGCCGGTGCGTCAGGCCCGGGCGGCGCGCACGGCGTCGGCGAGCGCGGTGGCCGGGCGCCCGGTCAGCCGCTGCAGGTCGTCGCGGTCGGTGTGCAGGTCCCCGGCGGCGAGCGAGGCGTCCAGCGCGGCGACGAAGCCGGCGGTGCCCTCGTCCAGGCCCAGCCCGCGCAGGTGCGCGACGTGCTCGGCGGTGGTCAGGTCCCGGTACGCCACGGGCGTGCCGGTGACCTCGGAGACCGTCGCGGCCAGCTCGCCCAGGGTGAACCCGGGGCCGCCGAGCTCGTGGACGCGGTTGCCCTCGTCGTCGGCGAGCAGCGCGGCGGCGGCCGCGGCCGCGTAGTCGGCGCGGGAGGCGGCCGACACGCGCCCGTCGTGGGCCGAACCGACGACCTCACCGGCGGCCAGGTACTGCCCGAGGGCCTCGGTGTGGTTCTCCAGGTACCAGCCGTTGCGCAACAGGGTGGTGGGGATGCCGGAGGCCGCCAGCGCCTCCTCGGTGGCCCGGTGGTCCGGGACCAGGGGGTTTCCGGAGGTGTCCGCGCGCAGGATGCTCGTGTAGGCCACGCGCTGCACGCCCGCGGCCCGCGCCGCCTCGACCACGTTCGCGTGCTGGGCGACGCGCTGTCCGGGGGTGTCGCCGGAGACGAGCAGCAGCCGGTCCACGCCGTCGAGCGCCTCGCGCAGGGTGCCCGGCTCGGAGTAGTCACCGCGGCGCACCCGCACGCCGCGCTCCGCCAGGTCGGCGACCTTCCCGGGCGTGCGCACGACGGCGACGACGTCGCCGGGGGCCACGCCGCGCTCCAGCAGGGCCTCGACGACGAGGCGGCCGAGGCGGCCGCTGGCGGCGGTGACGGCGAAGGTGGTCACGGTGTTCCCTCCCGGGGTCGGCGATCTCGCGGGCGCCAACCCCCGCGCGCCGGGAGTTGTTCCGCGCCTCCCGCCGGGACGACGACGGGCGCCGCCCCCTCCGGGGGCGACGCCCGTCGCGTCACGAGCGGGTGGTCGTCAGCCGGCGACCGCGACGTGCTCGTTGGGGACGCAGTGCGTCATGACGTGGCCGGAGACGTCGCGCGGCCCGTTCTTGCCGAGGTTCGCCAGGCGCTCCAGCTCGGCCTCGTTCAGGGTCTGCGACGCCAGCGGCGGCAGGTGCCGCACGTCGTCCGGGGTGATGCCCAGGCCCTCGCCCACGCGCAGGCCCAGCTCGTCCTCGCACATGAGGAAGTGCCAGACCATGCGCTCCTGGATCTCGCGGTTGCACTGCTGCAGCGCACCGACCAGGTTCGCCACCAGGTCGTCCTTCTCCCACTGCTGCGAGAGCAGGTAGCGCTCGCCGGCCTGGGCGTAGTCGTTGGTGCGGGAGATGCGCTTGCGGGTCAGGCGGCCGCTGACGACCGGGCCCTGCTCGTCGTGCGTGGGGTAGGACGCCTCGCGCAGGCCCCCCGTGATCGACGGCTCGTAGTTCACGTGCGGGTTCGAGCCGACCTCGTCGCGGCCGTACGACATCGGGCCGCCCTGCTGGTTGGTGGCGACCGGCGCCTTGGGGCGGTTCACCGGCAGCTGCAGGTAGTTCGGGCCGACGCGGTAGCGCTGGGTGTCGGAGTAGGAGAACGTCCGGCCGACGAGCATCTTGTCGTCGGAGAAGTCCAGGCCGTCCACCAGCACGCCGGTGCCGAAGGCGATCTGCTCGTTCTCGGCGAAGTTGTCGCTGACGTTGCGGTTCAGGACCATCTTGCCGACCGGGCGCAGCGGGAAGACCTCCTCCGGCCACACCTTGGTGTCGTCCAGCGGGTCGAAGTCCAGCTCCGGGTGGTCGTGGTCCTCCATGATCTGCACGTGCAGCTCCCACTCGGGGTAGTCGCCCGCCTCGATCGCGTCGTAGAGGTCCTTGGTGTGCGCGCCCAGGGTCTGCGCCTGCACCGCGGCCGCGTCGGCGGCGGTCCACGACTTCACGCCCTGCTTGGGCAGCCAGTGGTACTTCACCAGCACGGTCTCGCCCTGCGCGTTCACCCACTTGTAGGTGTTCACGCCGAAGCCCTGCATGTGGCGGTAGGACGCCGGGGTGCCGCGGGGGCTGAAGACCAGCGTGACCATGTGCATGGCCTCGGGGGTCTGGCTGAAGAAGTCGAACGCCCGCTGGGCCACGGAGGCCTCGAAGGTCACCGGGTCCGGCTTCTGCGAGTGGATGAAGTCGGGGAACTTGATCGCGTCGCGGATGAAGAAGACACCCAGGTTGTTGCCGACGAGGTCCCAGTTGCCGTCCTCGGTGTAGAACTTCACCGCGAAGCCGCGCGGGTCGCGCGCGGACTCGGAGGAGTCGCGGCCACCGGCGACGGTGGAGAACCGGATCGCCAGGTCGGTGCGCTTGCCCTTCTCCTGGAAGAGCTTCGCGCGGGTGTACTTCGAGATCGGCTCCTCGCCCAGGGAGCCGTACGCCTCGAAGTAGCCGTAGGCGGTGGTGCCGCGGGCGTGCACCACGCGCTCGGGGATGCGCTCGCGGTCGAAGTGGCTGATCTTCTCGAGGAACTGGTAGTTCTCGAGCGTGGCGGGCCCGCGCTCACCGATGGTGCGCTGGTTCTGGTTGTCGTAGACCGGGTGGCCCTGACGGTTCGTCAGGACGGGGCGGTCGTCACCCGGGGCGGACTGCTGGCTGGCGACGTCGGTCATCGCGCTTCCTCTCGTGGGGTCTGCCGCTGGGAGGCGGTGGTTCGGGTCGGTCCGGGGTCCGCCGCCTGGGCGGCCCGGCAGTCGGGGCACCGGCCCCAGAAGACCACCTCGGCCTCGTCGACCGCGAAACCGGCGGTGTCGGAGGGCGCGAGGCAGGGGGAGGGGCCGACGGTGCAGTCCACGTCGACGGTGCGCCCGCACTCGCGGCACACCAGGTGGTGGTGGTTGTCGCCCACGCGCGCCTCGTACCGCGCCGGGTGCCCGGCCGGTTCGATGCGCCGGGCGAGGCCGGTGCGGGTGAGGGCGTCGAGGCAGTCGTAGACGGCCTGGGTGGAGACCGCCGGAAGCGCCGTGCGGGCGCGGTCGACGACCTGGGCGACCGCGAGGTGCTCGGCGGTGGCGGCCGCGTCGTCGAGCACCCGCAGCACGACGGTGCGCGGGCGGGTCGCCCGCAGGCCGCGGGCGCGGAGGCGGTCCTCGGTCGCGGTCACCGCCGGGGTCGTCGTGGGGTCGGGCACCCCCCGATCACACCAGGCCAGTCTGGAACGAGTCAAGAAAGGGTCACCTACCTCGCCCAGTCCACCCCCACCCCCTCCCGGGGGGGGGGGGGGAGGGGGGAGCTTC
>NZ_JBBBEM010000014.1:0-37440 GCF_037154035.1 Kineococcus sp. G2
GTTGCAACTTCCTTGATCACCGCGGGAGGAGGGCGGGGGAGGGGAGGGGGCGGGGTCAGGGGCGGCGCCAGTCGTCCGAGGTCAGGTGCGAACCGGCCATCGGGCCCATCTGCAGCATCCCGCCGTCCACCGCGTACGACGCGCCCGTCACGTACGAACCCTCCGGCGAGCACAGCAGCGCCACCACCGCCGCGATCTCCCGCGCGTCACCCGGCCGGCGCAGCGGCACCCCCGGGCGCTCCTCGGTGTGCGGGTCGGTGTCCTCCTGCCCGGTCATCGGGGTGGCGATCTCGCCCGGCGCGACCGCGTTGACGGTGATGCCGTGCTCGGCCAGCTCGATCGCCGCCGTGCGCGTCAGCAGGCCCAGACCGCCCTTGGCCGCGCAGTACGGCGCCGCCCCCACCCGCGGCTGGTGCTCGTGCACGCTCGTGATGTTGACGATCCGCCCCCCGCGCCCGGCGGCGACCATGCGCCGCGCCGCCCGCTGCAGGCACAGGAACGCCCCGTCCAGGTCGGTGGCCAGCACCTCGCGCCAGTCCTCGAAGGACAGCTCCAGCAGGGGCGTCGACGTGCCCGTGCCGGCGTCGTTGACCAGGACCTCCACCCCGCCCAGGGCCTCGGCCAGCTCGTCCACGACGTCCGCCTCCGCCGGCAGGTCCCGCAGGTCCA
Organism: Kineococcus sp. G2; assembly: GCF_037154035.1. Taxonomy (NCBI): domain Bacteria; kingdom Bacillati; phylum Actinomycetota; class Actinomycetes; order Kineosporiales; family Kineosporiaceae; genus Kineococcus; species Kineococcus sp. G2. The sequence goes on from NZ_JBBBEM010000014.1 coordinate 670, forward strand.
GGTGCCGCAGCTCGGCGCGCCGGCCCAGCGCCCGGACCTCCTCGGCGGTGCGCCGGCCCTGCTCCTCGTCGCGGAACCACGTCACCCCGACGTCGTGGCCGCGGCGGGCCAGCTCGACGGCGATCGCCCGCCCGATGCCGGACTCCGAGCCGGTGACGATCGCGGGTCCGGGGCGGCCGGCGGGCTCGCGGCTGCGCAGGTCCCGGAAGCTGCTCACGGGGGTGCTCTCCTCGCTCATGCCCTCCCCGTACCCACCGCGAACCTGTGGATGCGCCCGTGCGACCGGCGGGACGGCGCGGTCTGCGCGAGGATCCCCCCGATGGCTTCCGACGACAGCGCACCCGGCACCGAGCAGGGCGGTGCGCCCGGCACCGCCCCCGGCCCCCGGCCCGCCGCTCGGGGCGCCGTGCCAGCCCGCCCGCCGTGGTGGCGCCGCGGCAGGGTGCTGCGCGCGCTGCCGCCGGGCCCGCTGCGGGTGCTGGTGCGCCTGCTGAGCTGGCTGGGCGTGCTCCTGGTGGCGGCCGTCGGCGCCGGTGTCGGCTTCGCCCTGGCCCCCGGCTACGGCACCTGGGTGGGCCCGCTGGAGGTCCAGGTGCGGGTGCACCCCAGCCTGGAACCGGGCGTGGCAGTGGACCTGCCGCCCGTCGGCGAGATCACCTTCGACACCCACAGCGCCCCGGTGGAGGTGACCGCCCGCATCGAGGCCGTCGACCTGGACGCCGCCACCCGCCTGGTCAGCTCCCCGCAGCAGCTGCTGGCGCTGGAGCTGACCGCGGCCGACACCGTGCAGGCCGCGGCCGTGCGCGCCGTCGCCTACAGCGCCGCGTGCGGGACCGCCGGCGCCGTCCTCGCCGGGGCCGTCGTCTACCGGGCCCGCCGCCGGACCCTGCAGACCGGTGCCGCCTGCGTGGCGGCGCTGCTGGTGGTCGGGGGCGCCACCGCCGCCGGCTTCGAACCCCGCGCCCTGCAGCAGCCCCGCTTCACCGGTCTGCTCTCCCGCGCCCCCTACGTCGCCTCCAGCACCCAGGAGGCGCTGGAGCGCCTGGAGTCCTACCGCAGCGGCCTGTCCGACGTCGTGCGCAGCGTCAGCACCCTGTACGCCGTCAGCGGCAGCCTGCCCCTCCTCGGCGACGGGCAGCCCGGCGCCGGGGCCGGGGAGGACGTCACGACCGTCCTGCACGTCTCCGACCTGCACCTGAACCCCCTCGGGTTCGACCTCATCGAGGACCTCGTGGAGCAGTTCGGCGTGCAGGTCGTCGTCGACACCGGCGACATCACCACCCTGGGCACGGCGGTGGAGTCCTCGTTCCTGGACCGCATCGGCGCCCTGGACGTGCCGTACGTGTTCGTCCGCGGCAACCACGACTCCGCCCAGACCCAGCGGGACGTCGCCGCCCAGGAGGGGGCGATCGTGCTCGACGACGGGGAGACCGCGGAGGTCGCCGGGCTGCGCTTCGCCGGCAAGGGCGACCCCGTCTTCACCCCCGAGGGGGAGGGGTCGACCGCCGAGGGCGACGCCGAGCAGGTGCAGCGCCGCTCCAACGAGGTCCTCGCGGCCGGCATCGAGGAGTGGGAGTCCGGGCACGAGGAGGACCCCGTGGACGTCGCGCTGGTGCACGACCCCAGCGGTCTGGAGCCCCTGATGGGCCGGGTGCCGCTCGTGCTGGCCGGCCACCTGCACAAGCGCAGCATCACCCTGGACGACTCCGGCACCCGCGTCATGGTCGAGGGCACCACGGGCGGGGCCGGCATCACCTCGGCGGGGCTGGACCGCCTCGCGGACGGCTCCCCGCTGCCGCTGTCCGCCACCCTGCTCTACTTCGACGAGGACACCGACGAGCTGCTGGCCTACGACGAGGTCACCGTCGGCGGCCTCGGCCTGGCGGAGGTCAACCTCCAGCGCACCGTCCTCACCGACGCCGACCGCCCCGAGCTGGTCGAGCCCACCGCGGACCCGACCGTCGGCCCCACCGCGAGCCCCACCGCGAGCCCCACCGCGAGCCCCACCGCGAGCCCGGCCGCGGCGTCCGCGGCCCCGGCGGCCGCCGCGCCCTGAGCGGGCTGGGCCGATCGCCGCCGCCCGCCGCCCGGCGCGCGTACCGTGGGCACCACCATGACCCCCCACCTGGACCCCGAGCGCACCGCGCCCGTCCCCGCCTCAGGGCCCCTCGCCGACGACGCGCTCGCCGAGGAGATCGAGCTGTACGCGGACGTCGTCGTGGCCGCGTCCGAGAGTGACGGCCCGTTGGCGGAGAGCGAGCTGGACCGCGTCCTGGGTGTGGACGACCTCGCCGGGCCCGCCCGGGCGGGTGGCCTGGTCGTCGGCGACGGCGCACCCACCGCCTAGAGTCCGCTGCGGGTCGAGCGCCGTCGGCCCGGACCGAGCACACCGCAAGCGGAGACCCAGTGCGTTTTCGACTCACCCCCCGGGACGGGAGCTTCTTCGAGCTGCTCACCGGCATCGGCGAGATCCTCGTCGAGGCCACGGTCGTCCTCACCGAGTTCCTCGGCAGCGACCAGGTGCGGCGCGTCGAGCTCGCCCGCCGCATGGAGGAGATCGAGCACGCCGGGGACGAGGCCGCCCACGCGGTGCTGCGCCGGCTCCGCGACTCCTTCGTCACGCCCTTCGACCGCGAGGACATCCACCGGCTGGTGTCCCGCCTCGACGACTGCCTGGACCTGGTGCACGCGGCCGTGGACCTCGTCGTGATCTACCGGGTGGGGGAGCTCCCGCCCGCCGTGGGTGACCTCGTGCAGGTCATCGCCCGGCAGGCGGAGCTGACCTGCGAGGCGATGCCGCGCCTGCGCTCCCCGCGCGACCTGACCGACTACTGGGTGGAGATCAACCGCCTGGAGAACCAGGCCGACCAGATCCACCGCGGCCTGCTCGCCACCGTCTTCGGCGGGGAGCACGACGCGATCACGGTCGTGAAGCTCAAGGACGTCGTCGAGAAGCTCGAGGGCGTCGCGGACGCCTTCGAGGACGTCGCCGACGTGGTGGAGCTCATCGCCGTCAAGGAGTCCTGACCCCCGTGGAGCTCACCCTCCTGCTCGTCGCGGTCGTCGTGGTCGTGGCGCTCGTCTTCGACTTCACCAACGGCTTCCACGACGCCGCCAACGCCATCGCCACCTCGATCTCCACGCGCGCCCTGACGCCGCGGGTGGCCCTGGGCCTGGCCGCCCTGTGCAACTTCGTCGGCGCGTTCCTCGGCACCGGCGTCGCCGAGACCATCGGCGACGGCATCATCGACGTCGGAGTGGGCCCCGGCGCCCTGCGGCTCGTCCTCGTCGCGCTCGTCGCGGCGATCGCCTGGCAGCTGCTCACCTGGTGGTGGGGGATGCCCTCCTCCGCCTCCCACGCCCTCGTCGGCGCGCTCGCCGGGACGGGGCTGGTGACCGGCGCCGTCGTGCACTGGGACGTCGTGCTCGACATGGTGGTCGTGCCGATGGTCCTCTCCCCGCTGACCGGCTTCGTCCTGGCCTACCTGGTGATGCTCGGGGTCCTGTGGGCGTGCCGCCGCGCCGCACCGGGGCCCACGCACCGGCGCTTCCGGATGGCCCAGACCGTCTCGGCGTCCGCGATGGCCCTCGGCCACGGCCTGCAGGACGCGCAGAAGACCATGGGGGTGATCGTGCTGGCGCTGATCGCCGGGGGGTACCACTCCGACGAGGACTTCTCCGTCCCGATGTGGGTGCGCGTCGCCGCCGCGGTGGCCATCAGCGCCGGCACGTACGCGGGCGGGTGGCGCATCATCCGCACGCTCGGCCGGCGCCTCATCCAGCTCGACCCCGCGCGGGGCTTCACCGCCGAGGCGGTCTCCGCCGCGGTGCTGTACGTCGCGGCCCTGGGCTTCCACGCCCCGGTGTCCACGACGCAGGCGATCTCCTCGGCGATCACGGGGGTGGGGGTGACCCGCCGGGCGTCCGCCGTCCGCTGGGACGTCGTCCGCTCGATGCTGGCGGCGTGGGCGCTCACCCTGCCCGCCGCGGCCGCCCTCGCCGCGGGCCTCGCCCTGCTGCTGCGCGCGTTCTCACTGGCCTGAGCCGGCCCGGACGGGGCCCGCACGCACGAGCGCCCGGCCACGTCCGCGGACGCGACCGGGCGCTCGAGCGCACCGGGGTGGCCGGTCAGCCGAAGCGGCCGGAGATGTAGTCCTCGGTCGCCTTCTGCGACGGGTTGGAGAAGATCGTCGAGGTGCTGTCGATCTCCACGAGCTTGCCGGGCTTGCCGATGCCGGCCAGGTTGAAGAAGCCGGTCTGGTCGGACACGCGGGCGGCCTGCTGCATGTTGTGGGTCACGATCACGATCGTGTACTCGTTCTTCAGCTCCCCGATGAGGTCCTCCACCGCGAGGGTGGAGATCGGGTCCAGGGCCGAGCAGGGCTCGTCCATCAGCAGCACCGACGGCCGGATCGCGATGGCCCGGGCGATGCACAGGCGCTGCTGCTGCCCGCCGGACAGGCCCATGCCGGGCTTGTCGAGGCGGTCCTTGACCTCGTTCCACAGGTTCGCGCCGCGCAGCGAGGACTCCACGAGCTCGTCCATGTCGCTCTTCTTCATGCGCTTGGCGTTCAGGCGCACGCCGGCGGCGACGTTCTCGTAGATCGACATCGTCGGGAACGGGTTCGGGCGCTGGAACACCATGCCGATGTGCTGGCGCACCGACACCGGGTCCACGTCCTTGTCGTAGAGGTCCTGGCCGTCCATGACGACCTTGCCCTCCACGCGCGCGCCGGGGATCACCTCGTGCATGCGGTTCAGCGAGCGCAGGAAGGTGGACTTCCCGCAGCCGGAGGGACCGATGAGCGCGGTCACGGCCCGCGGCTCGATGGTCATGTTGACGCCCTCGACGGCGAGGAAGTCGCCGTAGTAGATGTTCAGGTCGCTCACGTCGATGAGCTTGGCCACGTCGGCTCCTTGGTCGATCTCGTTCGGGGTGCGCCGGCGGGAGCCGCTCAGCGACCGGCCTTGGGGGAGAAGAAGCGGGAGATCAGGCGCGCCACCAGGTTCAGCGCCATCACCAGGATGATGAGCACCAGCGCGGCCGTCCAGGCCCGGTCGATGCCCGGCTGCGGCGGGACGCCGGGCTGCGTGTAGCTGTAGTACGCGTACACCGGCAGGGTCGCCATGCGGCCGTCGAACGGGTTGAAGTTCGTCGCGACCGTCGTGCCCACGGTCACCAGCAGCGGGGCGGTCTCGCCGGCCACGCGGGCCACGGCCAGGGTGATGCCGGTGGCGATGCCGGAGACGCTGGTGCGCAGCACCACCTTGATGATCGTGCGCCACTTCGGCACGCCGAGGGCGTAGGCGGCCTCGCGCAGGTCGTTGGGGACCAGCTTGAGCATCTCCTCGGTGGAGCGGACCACGACCGGGATCATCAGCACGGACAGGGCGATGGACCCCATGATGCCCAGCTTCGTGCCCGGCCCGACGAGGATCACGAACAGGGCCGCGACGAACAGGCCGGCGACGATCGAGGGGATGCCCGTCATGACGTCGACGAGGAAGGTGATGGCGCGCGCCAGGGTGGACTTCCCGCCGTACTCCACGAGGTAGACGGCCGTCAGCAGGCCGACCGGGACGGAGATCAGCGTGGCCACCGCGGTGACGATGATCGTGCCCCAGATGGCGTGCAGCCCGCCGCCGCCCTCGCCCACGACGCCCTGCATCGACCAGGTGAAGAAGGTGGCGTCGAAGCGGGCGGCGCCGTTGGACACGACCGTCCAGACGACGGAGACCAGCGGCACCATCGCCAGCAGGAACGCGATCGTCACCAGGGCGGTGACGACGCGGTCCTTGGCCTTGCGGGGCCCCTCCTTGGCGCGGGAGACGGCACCGGTGAGCACCAGGTGCACGATCGCGGTGAGGACGGCGACGGCGGCGATCGAGGTGCCGCCGGGCAGGAGCACCGCGGCGGCGACCACGACGGAGGCGGCCAGCAGCGCCCACGGCGTCCAGCCCGGCAGCGAGGCCTTCGTCAGCGGCTGGTCGACGGCGCTCAGCACCTCGCGGGGGGACTTGCCGGTCGTGGTGGTCATGCCTTGGCTCCGGAGCGCGAGACGATCCAGCGGGCGGCGAAGTTCACCAGGAAGGTGATGACGAACAGGGCCAGGCCGCTGGCGATGAGGGTGTTCGTGGTCAGGCCCGAGGACTCGGGGAAGGCCAGTGCGATGTTCGCCGCGATCGTCAGCGGGTTGGCGGCGCCGATGAGGTCGAACGTGATGATCCGCGCGCCGGAGAGCACCAGCGCCACGGCCATCGTCTCGCCGAGCGCGCGGCCCAGGCCGAGCATCGCGGCGCTGACCACGCCGGAGCGGCCGTAGGGGATGACCGCGTACTTGATCATCTCCCAGCGGGTGGCGCCCAGGGCCAGGGCGGCCTCCTCGTGCAGCCGCGGCGTCTGCAGGAAGACGTCGCGCGACAGGGCGGTGATGATGGGCAGGATCATGACGGCCAGCACCAGGCCGGCGGTGAGCATGGTGCGGCCCGAGGGCAGCGCCGGCCCCTCGAAGAAGGGCAGGAAGCCCAGGTTGCGCTCCAGCCACTGGTAGATCGGCACCAGCCAGCCGGCCAGCACGACGGCGCCCCAGATGCCGTACACGATGCTGGGCACGGCGGCGAGCAGGTCGACGAGGTAGCCCAGGGTCTGCGCGGCGCGGCGCGGGGCGAAGTGCGAGATGAACAGGCCGATGCCCACGGCGATCGGCGTGGCGACCAGCAGCGCGATGACGGCGGCCAGGACGGTGCCGAACAGCAGCGGCCACACGTACAGGGCGACGCTCTCGCCCTCGGGCAGGTCCTCCGGGGAGGCGGTCAGGGCGGGGATCGACTGACCGACGAGGAACGCCGCGACGCCCGCCAGGACGAGCAGGATCAGCACGCCCGCCGCCGTGGAGGTGCCCTTGAAGACGGCGTCGCCCCTGCGGGTCGTGCCGGTGGCGATGCTGCCTCTGCCGCCCGGTCCGGGCTCTCGGGTCGGCTGCTGGATCGGGGTGCTCACCCGGGGGTCCTCCTGGTGGGGGGCGGCGCGCGGTGCGGACCGCGCCTGGTGCGGTCAGGGGCGGACGGCCGTGGTGGCCGTCCGCCCCTGTGCGGATCGAGGATCTGGCTCAGGCGCCGATCATGTCGAGCGACGTGGTGATGTCCTCGCGCAGCTGGTCGGAGATGGGGGCGGACCCGGCGCGCTCGGCCGCGACCTGCTGACCCTCCTCGCTGGTGACGTAGGTCAGGTAGGACTTGACGAGCTCGCCCTGGGTGGCGTCCTCGTACGCGGTGCAGGCGATCGCGTAGGAGACGATGTACAGCGGGTAGGCGCCGTCCGCGCTGGTGGTGCGGTCGATCTCGATGGCGATGTCGCCCTCGGGGCGGCCCTCGACGCGGCTGGAGGTGTCCAGCGCGGTGGCGACGGCCTCGGCGCTGGGGGCGACCCAGCTCTCGCCGACCTTCAGGGCGGCGGCCTGCAGGTCGCTGGCGGCGACCTGGCTCTCGTCGGCGTAGCCGATGGAGCCCTCGCCGGCGCCGATGGCCTGCACCACGCCGGAGGTGCCCTGGGCGGCCTCGCCGCCCTGCAGCGGCCACTCGCCGTCGGGCTCGGCGGTCCACGCCTCGGGGGCCGTGGCGTGCAGGTAGTCGGTGAAGTTCTCGGTGGTGCCCGAGTCGTCGGAGCGGTGCACCGGGTTGATGCGCGTGTCCGGCAGGGTCACGCCCGGGTTGTCCGCGGCGATCGCCGGGTCGTTCCAGGTGGTGATGGTGCCGTTGAAGACGTTCGCCAGGGTGGTGGGCGACAGCTGCAGGTTGTCCACGCCGGGCAGGTTGTACGCCACGGCGATGGGGGAGACGTAGACCGGCAGGTCGATGGCGTTGCCGCCGGCGCAGCGCTCCTCGGAGGCGGCCAGCTCCTCCTCGTCCAGGTAGGCGTCGGAGCCGGCGAACGGCACGCCGCCGTTGAGGAACTGCTCGCGGCCCGCGCCGGAGCCGACCGGGTCGTAGTTCACCGTGACGTCGGGGTTCTCGGCGTTGAAGCCGGCGGCCCAGGCCTGCTGCGCGGCGGTCTGGGTGCTGGCGCCGGCGCCGGCGATGCTGCCGCTGAGCTCCGAGGCGCTCGATCCGGCGTCGGCCTCGCTGGTGGTCGTCTCGTTCTCGCCGCTGCAGGCGACGAGGCCCAGGGTGAGGGCGAGGGCGGCCGGGACGGCGGCGCGGAAGGTCCTGCGGTTCACGGATGAGGCTCGCTTTCGCTCGACGGGCGGGCGCGGAGCAGCGCCGGCCGGATCTGACGTGCGAGGACGGTAAGCAGCCGAGGTGACGTGATACCCGGACGGTGGTGAACGACGGGTTAACCGGGGACGGCGTGATCGGGTCGAGTTCGGGGACTGGGGCCGACGTCCAGGTGAACGGGTGAGCGTTGGAGCAGACCGTGACCGAGGACCCACGGGCGGTGCGCACCTGCTGCTGCGGGCGCGCACCGCCCGCGTTCAGCGGCCCACCGCGGGGGCGTGCCGCTCCACGGCGACCACGCGCGCTTCGGCGCCCCGCCCCGCCACGTGCGCGACGACGAACTCCCCCTTGGCGAGCTTGCGCCGCAGCAGCGCCCGCTCGCCGTCCCCGGCCAGCGCGGCGAGCCGTTCCTGCAGCACCGGCAGCACCGGCCGGTGCGAGCAGAGCACCGCCCCCCGGCCCGAGGCCAGCGCCCCGTCCAGCACGGCACCCACCCCCGCCGGGTCCGCCTCGAAGCCGCCCTCGCTCAGGGCCTCCTCCTCGTGGAGCCGCCACGAGGCGGTGTCGGCGGCCGGCAGCAGCGTCTGCACGCACCGCGCCCACGGCGACGTCACGGCCTCGCGCACGTCGAAGCAGCTCAGCAGCGGCACCAGGGCGCGCGCCTGCTCGTGCCCGCGCTCCAGCAGCGGGCGCTCGGCGTCCTGCGCCCCCCGCCAGCGCTGGCGCGCGACGGCCTTGCCGTGCCGCAGCAGCAGCACCGGCCACGTGCGCACCTTCGCCGCCGCCAGGGCGGCGTCCAGCACGCGCACGTCGTGCGGGTACGTCAGCAGCTCCCGGGCCTGCTCCGCCGAGCACCAGCGGACCTCGTCGACCTCGTCCGGCGACGGCGTGCCCGCCGCCTCCCCGGGGGCGGTGAACGCCAGCCAGTAGCGCACCCGCTTGCGCCGGCCGCCCTCGACGCGGTACCGCAGCTCCGGCAGCGGCCGCGTCAGCAGCACCCGGCAGCCGGTCTCCTCCAGCGTCTCGCGCACCGCGGCCACCGCGTGCGGCTCGCCCTCCTCCAGCTTCCCCTTGGGCCAGGACCAGTCGCGGCCGTGGCGCGGCGTGGCCGGGCGGTGCACCAGCAGCACCTGCGGCTCACCGCCCCGGCCGCGGCGCACCACCACGCAGCCGGCCGCCTCGACGGTCGCCGGCGCTCCGGCGCCGGCAGCGGCCGCCGTCACCGGCGTCGCGGGGACGGCCGGCGTCCGGGACGGGTCGCGATGATGTGCTCCTGCAGGTCCGTCAGGGCCCGGCCGTCGGCGTCCAGGTGGTGCCGCGTCCACGTCCCGTCGGCGTCCAGGTGCCACGAGGCCGTCGAGTCGCTCATGCACTCGTCCAGCAGCAGCGAGACCTCCCGCACGTGCCGCGGGTCCGTCAGGCGCACCACGGCCTCCACCCGGCGGTCCAGGTTGCGGTGCATCATGTCCGCGCTGCCGATCATCACCACCGGGTCGCCGCCCGAGGCGAACCAGAAGACGCGGCTGTGCTCCAGGAAGCGGCCCAGGATGCTGCGCACCCGGATGTTCTCGCTCAGCCCCGGCACGCCCGGCTTCAGCGCGCAGATGCCGCGCACCACCACGTCCACCGGCACGCCCGCCCTCGAGGCGCGGTACAGCGCGTCGATGACCGCCTCGTCGACGATGGAGTTCACCTTGATCCGCACACCCGACGGCAGGCCCTGGCGGTGGTTGTCGATCTCGCGGTCCACGCGGTCGATCAGGCCCGTGCGCAGCGAGCGCGGCGCCACCAGCAGCCGCTTGTAGGCGGTCTTCGGCGCGTACCCCGACAGCTGGTTGAACAGCCGCGTCAGGTCCTCGCCGACCTGCGGGTCGTCCGTCAGCAGACCCATGTCCTCGTAGAGGCGGGCCGTCTTGGGGTTGTAGTTGCCGGTGCCGACGTGGCAGTAGCGGCGCAGCCCGCCGGCCTCCTGGCGCACCACCAGGCTCAGCTTCGCGTGCGTCTTCAGGCCCACCAGGCCGTACACGACGTGCACGCCCGCCTGCTCCAGCTTGCGCGCCCACGTGATGTTCGCCTGCTCGTCGAAGCGCGCCTTGATCTCCACCAGGGCCAGCACCTGCTTGCCGGCCTCCGCGGCGTCGATGAGGGCGTCGACGATGGGGGAGTCGCCGGAGGTGCGGTACAGGGTCTGCTTGATGGCCAGCACGCGCGGGTCGGCCGCCGCCTGCTCCAGGAACGCCTGCACGCTCGTGGAGAACGAGTCGTACGGGTGGTGCAGCAGCACGTCGCGGTTGCGGATCGCGCCGAACACGTCCGACGGCTTGGCGGTCTCCGCGCCGTCGGTGAGGTCGCGGTGCGTGCGGGCGACGAACTTCGGGTACTTCAGCTCCGGGCGGTCGATGTCGGCGATGTCGCCCAGGCCGCGCAGGTCCAGCGGCTCGGGCAGCTCGTACACCTCCTGCTCCGCCACCCCCAGCTCGCGCACCAGCAGGTCGCGCACCGTGGGGTCGATGTCCGAGGCCACCTCCAGGCGCACCGGCGGACCGAAGCGGCGCCGCAGCAGCTCCTTCTCCAGGGCCTGCAGCAGGTTCTCCGCGTCGTCCTCCTCGACCTCGAGGTCCTCGTTGCGGGTGACGCGGAAGGTGTGGTGCTGCACGACCTCCATGCCGGGGAAGAGCTGGTCCAGGTGGGTGGCGATGACGTCCTCCAGCGGAACGAAGCGCGCCGAGCGCCCGTCCTCCCCGTCCGCCTGGGCCACCGCCACGAACCGCGGCAGCAGCGGCGGCACCTTCACCCGCGCGAAGTGCTCCTTGTCGGTGGTGGGGTTGCGCACCACCACCGCCAGGTTCAGCGACAGGCCCGAGATGTAGGGGAACGGGTGCGCCGGGTCCACCGCCAGCGGTGTCAGCACCGGGAACACCTGGTCGCGGAAGAACCCGTGCAGGCGCACCTGCTCGTTCGCCGACAGGTCGTCCCAGCGGACGATGGTGATGCCCGCCTCGGCCAGCGCCGGGCGCACGCCCTCCAGGAACGCGTTCGCGTGCCGCTCGGTCAGCTCGTGCGCGCGCACGGCGATCGCGTCGAGCACCTCGCGCGGCTCCAGGCCGCTGGCGGCGGTGACGGCCAGGCCGGTGGCGATGCGGCGCTTCAGGCCCGCCACCCGGACCATGAAGAACTCGTCGAGGTTGTTCGCGAAGATCGACAGGAACCGGGCCCGCTCCAGCAGGTGGGTGCGCGGGTCCTCCGCCATCTCCAGCACGCGCTCGTTGAACGCCAGCCAGGACAGCTCGCGGTCGGCGAAGCGGTCCTGGGGCAGCTCCACCGGCTCGTCGGTGCGGGGGATCGCGGGCAGCGGGGCGGCAGAACCGGCCCGGGTCGTCGCCGTCATGGGGTTCATCCTGCCACCGGGAGCGCGCGGACCCCGTCCGGGCGAGGTGCCCGCACGCCGCGCGCTCGGCGCTCGCACGGCGGGGGCCCCGCCGGGGTTCAGGACCCCGGCGCGCTCGCGTACTGCACGTCCACCGCGGCCCGGGCGAAGCCCAGCGCCTCGTACAGCCGCACCGCGGGGACGTTGTCGCCGTCCACGTACAGCTCCACCTCGCTCGGCGCGCCCGGCACCGCCACCGCGCGCAGCCCCCGCACCAGCAGCGCCCGGCCCAGGCCGCGCCCCGCCGCGGCCGGGTGCACCCCCAGCACGTACAGCTCCGAGACGTGCGGCTGCACCTTCATCCAGCAGAACCCGAGCAGCTCCCGCGGCCCCTGCGCCAGGAGGAGGACCGACGGGTCGAACCACTCCTCCTCCTCGCGCAGCCGCAGGTCCTCCACGCTCCAGCGGCCCTGCTCGGGGTGCTGCGCGAACGCCGCCGCGTTCAGGGCCGTCCACGCCTCCTCGTCGGTGCCCGGGACGAACGGGCGCACCCGCACCCCGGCCGGCAGGGCCGGCTCGGCGAGCTCCGCCAGCCCGGCGGTGGCGCGCTGCATGCGCAGCAGCTCGCGCACGCGCTGCCACCCCGCCCCCGCGGCCAGCGACGCGGCGGCGGGGGAGTCCCCGTGCGCCCACAGCAGCGCGCGCCGGCCCGCGGCCAGCTCGCCCACCCGCTCCAGCAGGGTTCGCCCGTGCCCGCGCCGGCGCGCCGACGGGTGCACCAGCAGCTCGCCCGCCAGCTCATCGCCGGCCACGGCCAGCTGCGCGTACCCCACCAGCGCCGACTCCCCGGGCGCCTCCCCGGACGTCCCGCCCGCCGGGTCACGCAGCAGCAGGTGCCGCACGCCGTCACCGCCCGTGCGCAGCCGCAGCAGCGCGTCCTCGCTCACCGCGTCCGTGCCGTCCGCCGCCGAGGCCGCGGCGGCCAGCCGCTCCACCTCCGCGCGCACCGCCGGAGCCACCGGGCCGTCCACGACCTCGGGCCGGCGGGCGCCCGCCTCGCCGCTCACCGCGGCCGCGGGGCGCTGCGCAGCGGCCGGGGCAGCGCGCCGACGGCCCCCTCGGTCCCGCCGCCCACCGGGCCGCCGCCCGGCGGCTCCTCGCCCAGCGCGTCACCGGCCGGTGCGTCCGCCCCCTCGCGGCCGCTGGAGACGAACCGGTACCCCACGTTGCGGACCGTGCCGATGGCGCCCTCGTGCTCGGCGCCCAGCTTCGCCCTCAGGCGCCGCACGTGGACGTCCACGGTGCGGGTGCCCCCGAAGTAGTCGTAGCCCCACACCTCCTGCAGCAGCTGGGCGCGCGTGAACACCCGGCCGGGGTGCTGGGCGAGGTGCTTCAGCAGCTCGAACTCCTTGTACGTCAGGTCCAGCTGGCGCCCGCGCACCCGCGCGGAGTAGGCCGTCTCGTCGATGACGACGTCCCCGGCGCGGATCTCCCCGGCGTCCCCGTCCGGCACCTCGGCCGCGCTGCCGCGCGTTCGCCCGGCCGCCAGCCGCAGCCGCGCGTCCAGCTCGGCCGGCCCGCAGGTGTCCAGCAGGACGTCGTCGGCGCCCCAGTCCGCGGCGACCGCGGCCATGCCGCCCTCGGTCAGCACCAGCAGCAGGGGTTGCGACAGCCCGGTGGTGCGCAGCAGCCGGCACAGCGAGCGGGCGGCGGCCAGCTCGCGGCGCCCGTCGACCAGCACCGCGTCCGACGGGGGCCCGTCCACCAGCACCGACGCCTCCGCCGGCAGCACGCGGACGCTGTGCGGGAGCAGCCCCAGCGCCGGCAGCACCTCCGTGGAGGGCGTCAGCGCGTTCGTCAGCACGAGGATCTGGGCCACCCGGTCTCCCGCCCTCCGTCCGTCCGGAGCGGACGCCCGGGGGCGCTCCGCCGAGCGGGCAGCTTACCCGCGGCCACCCCGTCCCGGGGTGCGCACCGCCGCCCGCGCGGGCCGCCCCGGCGCGGCGTGCGGGAGGATCGCGGGGTGACTCCCTCCGCGACGGCGACGACCACGCTCGCCCTGGCCGCCCTCGTCGCGCTGGCCGCCTTCGCCGGGCCGGTCGTGCTCGCCCTCGCCGTGGTCCTGGTCAGCGCGCTGCTCGCCGCCGGGTGGCCCGAGCTGCTGGGCCTGCCCTCCCCGCGCGGCACGACCTCGGTCGTGGCCCTGACGGGCCTGGTCGCCGCGGCCGCGACCGCGGTGGCCGTCATGGCCGGCCGGGAGGCTGTGGGGGCCGGGCCGCCGGCCGTGCTGCCCGCCGTGGCGGCCCTGTCCCTCCTGGGGGCCTTCGTCCACCAGCTGGCCCGCCGCGACGGGCGGCCCCGGCTCGTCGAGTCCGTCACCGCCGCCGTGACCGGGCAGGCCCTGGTGGTCCTGGCCGCCTGCTGGGTCGCCGTGCCCGCCACGTACGCGGGCGCCCCGCTGGCGCCGGTGATCCTCGCCGCCGTCGCCGTCGCCGCCGCCGTGTGCGCCACCGGCTGGCCGCTGCGCGTCGCCGGCCCGGTCGCGGTGCTCACGGGCGCGCTGACCGGCTGGCTGGCCGGCTCGGCGACCGTGGCCCTGGGCGGCGCCGGGGTCCTGCCGCCGGCCCGCTGGGCGCTGGCGGGCGTCGTCGCCGGTGCGGGAGCGGGCCTGGCGGTCGCCGCCTGGCGGGCGCACTCCGCGCGCCTGCCCACCGCCGGCGGCCTGCCCGCCGCCTTCGCGGTCGCCGCCGCGCCGGTGGCGCTCGCCGGCGGCGGCGCCTACCTGGTGGGGCGCCTGCTGCTGTGAGGCGGCGCCGTCGCGGGCCCCGACGTGAGGCCGCCCACGTCCGCGGCCCCGGCGGGCGGGGCGCGGGTTAGGCTCGCGGCGTGCACGCGCTCGAAGTCTTCTTCCTCGTCCTGCTGATCGTGGTCAGCATCGTGATCGCGTGGTTCGCCGGCTTCGTGGTGTACCGCCTCTTCAAGGGACAGCGCTGAGCCGTGGCCGGAGCACCCGTGCCCCTGCGCACCGACACCCCGCTGCCCCTGGTCCCGCTGTCCTGGCTCCTGGGCCGCTGGGAGGGCGCCGGCGTCCTCGGCCACCCCGCGCGCGGTGAGGACGCGCGCTTCGGGCAGGTCGTGGAGTTCACGCACGACGGCCGCGACTTCCTGAGCTACACCTCCACCACCTGGGCCCTCGACGAGGCGGGCAGCACCACCGACCCCCTCGACGTCGAGACCGGCTACTGGCGCCCGCGGCCGCTGGACCCGGCCGCCCCCGCGCCCGCCGACGGCCCGCGCCCGGTCGACCTCGAGGTCGTGCTGGCCCACCCGACGGGTGTCGTGGAGGTCCTCGTCGGCAAGGCCACCGGCCCGCGCATCGACCTGTCCACCGACGTGGTCGCCCGCACCACCACCGCCCACGAGTACACCGCCGCCACGCGGATGTACGGGCTCGTGGAGGGCGACCTGCTGTGGGCGCTGGACGTCGCCCTCGGCGGTCACCCGATGCGCAGCTACGCGTCGGCGCGGCTGAAGCGGGTGTCCTGACGCCCGCCGCACCGGCCCCGCTCGGCGAGGCCCTGCACGCGCGGGGGCTGCGCCGCACGCCCCAGCGCGAGCGCGTCCTGTCGTCCGTGCGCCGCCTGGGCCACGCCACGCCCGAGGAGGTGCTGGCGGACCTGCGCGCCGACGGCGCCGCCCCCGCCGTGGACGCCTCCACGGTCTACCGCGCGCTGGCCCTGCTGGAGGAGCTGGGCCTGGTGGCCCGCACCGCGCTGGACCGGCGCGCCGACACCTTCCACGCCGTCGAGCACGGCGGGCACCTGCACCTGGTGTGCGACGGGTGCGGCGCCGTCACCGAGGCCCCGGCCGACGCGGCCGCCGAGCTGGCCGCCGACCTGCGCCGGCGCACGGGCTTCACCGCCGACGTCGCGCACCTTGCGCTGCGCGGGCGCTGCGCCGCCTGCCGCCCCACCCCCGACCCGCGGGAGGAACCGTGAGCACCCCGACCACCGCGAGTCCCGCCACCGCCCCGGCGTGGCGCTCGCCGCTGCTGGACCTGCCCGGCGCCGTCGCCGCGGAGGGCGCCGACGCGGGCACCGCCTGGCACTACGGCGACCCGGTGGCCGAGCAGCGCGCCCTCGTGCGCGGCGAGGCCGTCGTGGACCTGTCGCACCGCGGCGTGGTGCGCGTCAGCGGCCCGGACCGGCTCAGCTGGCTGCACAGCACCACCAGCCAGGCCCTGACCGGCCTGCCGGCCGGCACCAGCACCGAGAGCCTGGTGCTCAGCCCCACCGGCCGGATCGAGCACGACCTGCACCTGCTCGACGACGGCGAGGCCACCTGGATCACGGTGGAGGCCGCCGAGCGGGAGCCTCTGGTGGCGTGGCTGCTGAAGATGCGCTTCGCGCTGCGCGTGGAGGTCGAGGACGTCACCGCGCAGTGGGCCGTGCTGGGCGAGCCGAGCCGGGAGCCCGGCGACGGCGGCGGACCGGTGTGGGTGGACCCCTGGCCCGGGCCCGTCCCGGCGAACGAGGGCGGCGCGGCCGACACCGCCAGCTACGCGGCCGTGCCCACCCCGCTGCACCCGGGTGCCGAGCGCCCCTGGCGCGAGGTGCTCGTGCCGCGCGCCGAGCTGGCGGCCCGGGTGGCGGGGCGGCGCCCGGCGGGCAGCTGGGCGGCCGAGGCGCTGCGCGTGGAGGCGTGGCGGCCGCGCCTGGGCCTGGAGACCGACGAGCGCTCCATCCCGCACGAGCTGGACTGGCTGCGCACGGCCGTGCACCTGCACAAGGGCTGCTACCGCGGCCAGGAGACCGTCGCCAAGGTGCACAACCTGGGCCGGCCCCCGCGCCGGCTGGTGCTGCTGCACCTGGACGGCTCCTCCCACGACCTGCCCGCCCGCGGTGACGACGTCGTCCTCGCCGGCGGCCCGGAGCGCGCCGTGGGCCGCGTGACGACGGCCGCGCGCCACCACGAGCTGGGCCCGGTCGCCCTGGCGGTGCTCAAGCGCTCCGTGCCGGTGGACGCGCCGCTGTTCGCGGTGGCCGGCTCGGCCGCGGGGGAGCAGCGCCGCCCGCTGGCCGCCGCGCAGGAGGTCGTGGTCGCCCCCTGACGCCGGGCGGGGGCCTATCCTCAGGGTGCGCACGCACGGTGGCGCACTGATCGCCCAGAGCGATGAGTTCGATCGGGGAGCGGAGGCCGGCATGGACGAGGAGCACGTCAGCGGGTACCAGCGGGGCGGGCGCCGGGCGCTCGACCGGGTGCTCGCCCCGGAGTTCGTCGCGGACCTGCGCACCATCGAGCTGGCGGAGCTGCGCGAGCGGCGCGCCCTGGCCGAGCAGGAGGAGGCCGACCTCTCCTACGCCCGCCGGCTGCTGCAGGGCCGCCTGGACCTGCTCGGCGCCGAGCTGCAGCAGCGCTCCGGCGTGGACGGCGGCACGGACGTGTCCGCCGCGCGCACCGACGCCGAGCTGGTGGCCCGCCTGACCGACGTGCTGGCGGACCCGCGGCGCACGAACCACGGCATGGGCCGGCACAGCACCGTGCAGCCCAGCCGCGTGGGTGAGCACCGCCGCCGCGCCGAGGCCGCCGTCGCCGACCCGCACCTGTCGGACCTGAGCGCCATGGACGACGAGCAGCTGGCCGCAGCGCGCGAGCGCCTGCTGGGCCTGGAGCACGAGCTGTCCGCCGACCGCCACCGCGTGCAGGAGGTCATGGACGCCTGCACCGAGGAGATCACCCGCCGCTACCGCGACGGGGTCGCCACCGTGGAGGACGCGCTCCCGGGCACCCGCTGACCCGCGGCGCCCGGCCCGGGCACCGGGCGCGGCCGGCAGGGCCGATCGGGTGAGCAGCGCGGCGCGCACGGCCGGGGCCGCCGCGACGGGGGAACCCCGCGGGGCCCCCGACCGTAGGATCCCGGTGTGACCTCCCTCGTCGGCACCGTCCAGTTCGGCGTGCTCCTCGCGATCGCCTTCGCGGCGTTCGCCCTCGCGGCGTGGGCGCTGGTCGACGCCCTGCGCCGCCCCGCGGGCTCGTTCGTCGCCGCTGGCAAGCGCACCAAGACCTTCTGGGTCGCGGTGCTCGCGGTCGCCGCGGCCATCGGCTTCGTGTCGCTGCCGCCGATCTCCGCGGCGGGGTTGCCCGGCCTGCTCAGCATCGTCTCCGTGGTCGCCGCGGCCGTGTACATGGCGGACGTGCGTCCCGCCGTGCGGCAGTTCGGCGGACGCCGCGGCCCCGGCCGCGACGACCGGCGCCAGGGTGGTCCCTACGGCCCCTGGTGAGTCCCCGGGCCCCACGCCGCCCCGCGCCGGGCGGTCGCCGGGCCGGGCCGCCGCGTGCCGCGCACCAGGCGCAGCCCGCACCTCAGCAGCGCCGTGCCCACGACCAGCAGCGCCAGCACGGAGAGCACGTCCGCCTCGGTGAAGCCCCGGCCCGCCGTCCAGGTGTGCAGGATCCGCCCCTCCACCGGCCCGTTCACGCGGGTCCACACCGCGCTCAGCAGTCCCGTCACCACCGCCACGTCCCACCGCGGGCGCACCAGGCAGCTCAGCGTCCCCACACCCAGCGCGAGCAGGGTCAGCGGGATCACCACGGGGACGTCGAGCACCGCCCGATCGTAGGCGCGCCACCGCGACGACGCGTGCCGTCCACCGGGTCCACCCCGCGCGTTCACCCGGTCGGCCGTGCGCCACGCTGGTGCCGTGAGAGCCGTCGTGCAGCGCGTCAGCCGGGCCCGGGTCACCGTCGACGGCGAGGAGACCGGCGCCCTGGACGGTCCCGGCCTGCTCGTCCTGGTGGGCGTCACCCACGGCGACGGCCCCGACGAGGCCGCGCGCCTCGCGCGCAAGGTCGCCGAGCTGCGCGTCCTGCGCGGGGAGCGCTCGGTGCTCCAGGAGGGCGCGGGCGTCCTGCTCGTCAGCCAGTTCACCCTCTACGGCGACACCCGCAGGGGGCGCCGCCCCAGCTGGACCGCCGCCGCCCCGGGGCCCGTCGCCGAGCCCCTCGTCGACGCCGTCGCCGACGCCCTGCGCGCCGCGGGCGTGCCCGTGGCCACCGGTCGCTTCGGCGCCGACATGGCCGTCGAGCTCGTGAACGACGGACCGGTCACCCTGCTGCTCGAGGTGTGAGCACCGAGCCGGAGCTGCCCCGCACGACCAGCTCGCGCGGGGCCAGCAGCAGCGGGCGCGGCGCCCGGCCCGCCAGCAGGTCCAGCAGCAGCCGCGCCGTGGCGGCACCGTCGGCCACCACGTCGCGCCGCAGCGCCGTGATGCCGGGGTCGGCCAGCCGGCACAGGATCGAGTCCTCCCCGGCCACCACCGCCAGGTCGCCGGGCACCGCCACCCCCAGCGAACGCCGTTCCGCGACCACCGTGGCCGCCATGACGTCGTTGTCGTACAGCACCGCCGTCGGCGGCCGCGGCCGCGCCAGCAGCGCCCGCGTCGCCTCCAGGCCCGCGCGCGCGGAGTAGTCGGCGACGACCACCTCCTGCTCGGCGCCCAGCGCCGCGGTCGTCACCTCGCGCCACGCCCGGTCGCGCCGGCGCGTGTGGCGGTACTCGGGCGGCCCGCTGACCCGGGCCAGCCGCCGGTGCCCGCGCAGCAGCAGGTGCTCCACCACCCGCTCGATCGGCTCCCGCTCGTCCTCCACCGAGACCGCCACCGTGCCGGCACCACCGGCCGGCGCCTCCTCCTCGCGCCCCCCGCGCACCACGCTGGGCACCCCCAGCTCCGCCACGAGCGCCAGGCGCGGGTCCTCGACCAGCAGGTCGGTGAGCACCACGCCGTCCACGCGGCGCTCGGCCCACCAGCGCCGCAGCACGTCCACCGCGGTGCCGGCGTCCGGCACCACCGTCATCAGCAGGGACACCGACTCCGTGGCCAGCACGCCCTCCAGGCCGGCCACCAGGCGCATGTAGTACGGCTCCTCGCCCAGCAGCTCCACGTCGCGCGCCACCGCCAGGCCCACGGCGTGCGCGCGGGCGTGCGAGAGGGAGCGCGCCGCCGCGCTGGGCCGCCACCCCAGCTCCCGCGCGACCAGCAGCACCCGCTCGCGGGTGGCCGCGGACACCCCCGGCAGGTCGTTGAGGGCGTAGGACACCGACGCCTTCGACACCCCCGCCACCCGCGCGATGTCGCGGATCGTGGGGCGCGCCGCGCCCGGCGACGGTCGGCTCACGCTCACCTCCGGCTGCCCGTCCTGTGCGCAGGATCATGCCCGAGCGCCGCGGCGGGGCCGCCGCGGGCCCGCGGCGCCACCGCCTCCCACGCGACGGTCAGCTCGCCGAGCCGCCAGCGGGCCGGGCCGTCCAGCACGGGCCAGTCCCGGCGCAGCGCCCGGCACGTCGCCAGCCAGCGCTGCCGGGCGCCGAAGGTGCCCTCCGGGGCGGCGCGCGCCCACGCGTCGTCCGCCGCGCGCAGCAGGTCGTGCACGCCCTCACCGGGCACGTTGCGGTGGATGAGCGCCTTCGGCAGGCGCTCGGCCACCGCCGAGGGCTGCGGCAGCCCGCCCAGGCGCAGCGAGAGCGTCAGCGACACCGGCCCGGCCGCGTCCAGCGCCACCCACGCGCTGCGCCGGCCCAGCTCGTCGCAGGTGCCCTCCACCACCAGGCCGCCCGGTGCCAGCCGCGAGCGCATCAGCTCCCACGCGGCGGCGACCTCGCCCTCGTCGTACTGGCGCAGCACGTTGAACGCCCGCACCAGCACCGGGTCGCCGCCCCCGGGCACCGTCAGCTCGAAGCCGCCCACCGCGAACCCCGGGGCGCCCGCCACGCCGGCCAGCGCCGCGCGCGCCGCGGCCACCCGCTCGGGGGAGACCTCCAGCCCCACCACCCGCACGTCACCGCGCACCCGGCGCAGCCAGCGCTGCAGGTCCGTCACCGTCACCGGCCGCCCGCCGTAGCCGAGGTCGACCACCAGCGGGTCGGCCGCGGCGCGCAGCCGGGCCGCCTGCGTGCCCGCCAACCAGCGCTCCACGCGCCGCAGCCGGTCCGGCCCGGTCGTGCCGCGGGTGACGGTCCCCACGGGACGCGCGGCGGGGCGCCGTGCAGACTGCTCGCCGGACCGCGCGCTGCCGCGGTCGCCGCTGAAGGGGGGCACCGTCCGACGGTAGCCACCCGGGCGGGGTGGTGGTGACGACCAGCGAAGGCGGGCGGGACGAGCGGTGGGTGCGAGCGCGGGGGTGTCCCGGGTGGCGATGGTGTCGGTGCACACCTCCCCGCTGGAGCAGCCGGGCACGGGTGACGCCGGCGGCATGAACGTCTACGTGCTGGAGCTGTCCCGCCAGCTCGCCCTGCGCGGCGTGGAGGTGGAGGTGTTCACCCGGCGCACCTCCTCCGAGCAGGAGCCGGTGGTCGCCGCCGCCGACGGCGTGACGGTGCGGCACGTGGCCGCCGGCCCCTACGAGGGCCTGGGCAAGGACGACCTGCCCGGGCAGCTGTGCGCCTTCACCGCCGGCATGCTGCGCACCGGTGCGCGGCGCACCGAGGGCCACTACGACGTGGTCCACTCGCACTACTGGCTCTCGGGGCAGGTGGGGTGGCTGGCCGCCGACCGTTGGGACGCGCCGCTGGTGCACTCCATGCACACGATGGCCAAGGTCAAGAACGCCCACCTGGCGGCCGGGGACGCCCCGGAGCCGGCCGGCCGGCTGATCGGCGAGGAGCAGGTCGTGGCGGCCGCCGACCGGCTGGTGGCGAACACCACCGCCGAGCGCGACGAGCTGGTGCAGCTGTACGGCGCGGACCCCGCGCGCGTGGCGGTCGTGCCGCCCGGGGTGGACCTGGCGACGTTCTCCCCGGACGGCGGGCGCGCCGCGGCCCGGGAGCGGCTGGGCCTGGCGCAGGACGCCGAGGTGCTGCTGTTCGTGGGCCGGCTGCAGCCGCTGAAGGCCCCGGACGTCCTGGTGGAGGCGGCGGCGCTGCTGCTGCGGGAGCGGCCCGAGCGGCGTTCCCGGCTGCGCGTGCTGGTCCTGGGCGGGCCCAGCGGTTCCGGCACGGCGCACCCGCACGCGCTGACGGACCTGGTGCGCGAGCGCGGGCTGCAGGACGTGGTGCGGGTGAGCCCGCCGGTGCCGCGAGCCGAGCTGGCCGAGCACTACCGCGCCGCCGACGTGGTGGTCGTGCCGTCCCACAACGAGTCGTTCGGGCTGGTGGCGCTGGAGGCGCAGGCGTGCGCCACCCCCGTGGCGGCCGCCGCCGTGGGGGGGCTGCGCACCGCGGTGGCGGACGGCGAGTCGGGCGTGCTGGTGGGTTCGCACGACCCGCGGGACTGGGCGCGCGCGCTGGGCGGGCTGCTGGACGACCCGGCGCGGCGGGCGGCGCTGGGGGCGCGGGCGGCCGAGCGGGCCCGCGGCTTCGGCTGGGCCCGCACGGCGGAGGCGACCCTGGAGGTGTACCGGCGCGCTCGCGCCCTTCGCCCCTGAGGTCCGGGCCCGGTGCCCTCGGTAGGGTGCCGGGCATGAGCGAAGCGGCGCACACCCTGGTCCTGTTGCGGCACGGCGAGAGCGAGTGGAACGCCAGGAACCTGTTCACCGGCTGGGTGGACGTGGCGCTGTCCGAGAAGGGCCGCGAGGAGGCGGCGCGCGGCGGCCGGATGCTCGTGGAGTCCGGCGTGCTGCCGGACGTGGTGCACACCTCGCTGCTGCGCCGCGCGATCACCACCGCCCACCTGGCGCTGGACGCGGCCGAGCGGCACTGGATCGACGTGCGCCGCTCCTGGCGCCTGAACGAGCGCCACTACGGTGCGCTGCAGGGCAAGGACAAGAAGCAGACCCTCGCGGAGTTCGGCGAGGAGCAGTTCATGCTCTGGCGCCGCTCCTTCGACGTGCCGCCGCCGCAGATCGAGCTGGGCTCGGAGTTCTCCCAGGACGGCGACCCGCGCTACGCCGGGCTGGGGGCCGACATGCCCCGCACCGAGTGCCTGGCGGACGTCGTCGAGCGCATGCTGCCGTACTGGCGCGAGGCGGTCGTCCCGGACCTGCGGGCCGGCAAGGTCGTGCTCCTCGCGGCGCACGGCAACTCGCTGCGCGCCCTCGTCAAGCACCTGGACGGCATCTCCGACACCGAGATCGCCGGCCTGAACATCCCCACCGGCATCCCGCTGCTGTACCGCCTGGACGCGGACCTGAAGCCGCTGGTGCGCGGTGGCGAGTACCTCGACCCGCAGGCCGCCGCCGCGGCCGCGGCGGCGGTGGCCAACCAGGGGCGCTGACGGCGCGAGGACGCTCAGGCGCCGGTCGTGACGCTCGTCGTCGCGACCGGCGCCGTGCTCGTCGCCGTGGACCCCTCCGACGGGGTGGCGGTGCCGGAGGGGGTGGCGCCGTCGGCGTCCTCGTCGCACGAGCGGGCCAGCGCGGTCTGCAGCCGCTCCTGGGCCTCCACGGCGGCCGTGCCGGCGGCGGGGTCGGCGACGGTGCCCGCGGCCCGGTCCAGCTCCTCCACGGCGGCGGTGAGGTCGGCCGTCGAGCCGGTGGCCGGCGTCAGGTCGCCCGCCTCCTGCGCCAGGCGCTCGTAGTAGTCCAGGACCAGGCGCGCGTCCTCGGCGAGCTCGGGTGGTGCCGCGGCGAGGACGGAGGCGTAGTAGGACGGGCCCTCCTGCGTGGTGACCAGCGCGTACACGGACTGCGCTCGCGGGTCGCCGCGCGGGACGTCGAGCCGTTCCAGCTCCGCCGCGAAGGCGCCGTCCAGCTCCTCCTGGGCGCTGCGCACCGCGGAGCAGTCGAAGGCCGGGGTCGTGGCCGTGGGGGCGCTGGTGCCCGGTTCCGGGGAGAGCGTGGGTTCCACGGTGGTCGTCGTGGGCGCGGGGCCGGGCAGCTCCTGCTCGGAGCAGCCGGCGCCGGTCAGGACGAGTGCCGCGCAGGCGGCCAGCACCCCTGCCGCTGCGCGGGGCCGGCGCCTGGGGTGGTCCACGTGCTCGACGCTACACCGGTGCGCAGCGCCGCGGAGGTCAGCCGACCAGCGGCAGGCCGTGCGGTTCCGGTGCCTCGTGCGAGCCGGTCACCAGGAACGTCACGTTCTTCGCCACGGACACGGCGTGGTCGGCGAAGCGCTCGTAGTAGCGGCTGCACAGCGTCAGGTCCACCGCCACCTCCGTGGGCTGCCCGGCGCTGCGCGCCATCAGCTTCTCGAACACGCTGCGGTGCAAGCGGTCCATCTCGTCGTCGTCGGTCTCGAGCTCCGCGGCCAGGGCCACGTCGCGCGAGGCGATCACGCTGCCGGCCTTGGTGACGATGCGCTCGGCCACCTGCGCCATCTGCAGGACGGTGGAGCGGTACTCGGCCGGCACGACCGGCTCGGGGTGGCGCAGCCGGGCGAGCTTGGCCACGTGCCGGGCGAGGTCGCCCATGCGCTCCAGGCTGGTGCTCATCCGCAGCGCGGTCACCACCACGCGCAGGTCCGTCGCCACCGGCTGCTGGCGCGCCAGCAGCTGCAGGGAGCGCTCCTCCAGGTCGTGCTGCAGGGAGTCGATGCGCTGGTCGGCGGTGATGACGCTCTCGGCCAGCTCCCGGTCGGCGTCGAGCAGGGCGGTCGTGGCGCGCGACATGGCCGAGCGCGCCAGGTTCGTCATCTCGACGAGGGTGTCGACGAGGTGGACCAGTTCGTCGTGGTAGACGTTGCGCACGGCTGCCTCTCTCGAGCGGCGGTTCAGCGGTGCCCGCTGCGGCTCCCGCCGTCCTGGAGGTTCCCAGGTCCGGGTGAACGGACGCCGCCGCGCGCGTGAACACCTGGCGCCGCGGCGGCCGGGCGGCCCGGCCGTGCGGAGCAGGGGTCCTCGGCAACCTTAGGCTGGTGCCGTGGTCGGCGACATCTCGAGCAGCATCGCCGCTGCCGCCGGCGTGCTGGCCGGCGCGGCCGGCGTGCTCGCCTTCCGCGTCTCCGAACGGCTGCAGCACCACGACCCCGCTCCCAGCGAGCCGGTGGGCGTGCCCCCCGGGGTCAGCGACGTCCTCATGGCGCTGCGCTCCTCTGCGGTCGTGCTCGACGCGACCGACGAGGTCGTCAAGGCCAGCGCCGCCTCCTACGCCGCCGGCGTCGTGGCCGGCCGGGAGGTCACCGACGCCCAGCTGCGCGAGATGGTCCGCGCCTGCCGCCGCGACGGCCGGGTGCGTGAGATGGAGGTCGAGCTGGCCCCCGGGCTGGGCCGCCCGCCCGCCGTCGTGCTCGCCCGCGTCTCCCCGCTGGGGCCGCGCCACGTGCTGCTGCTGCTGGAGGACCGCACCGAGTCGCGGCGCGTGGAGGCGGTGCGCCGCGACTTCGTCGCCAACGTCAGCCACGAGCTGAAGACGCCGGTGGGGGCGCTCTCCCTGCTCTCCGAGGCCGTGGAGGACGCCGCCGACGACCCCGAGGCGGTGCGCCACTTCGCCCGCCGGATGCGCCGGGAGTCGAAGCGGCTGACCCAGCTGGTGCAGGAGATCATCGACCTCTCGCGCCTGCAGGCGGCGGAGAACGTGGTCGAGGCGACGCTGCTGGAGGTGGACGTCCTCGTCGCCGAGGCCGTCGACCGCAGCGTCTCGGTGGCCCAGCAGCGCGAGTCGGACATCGTGGTCGCCGGTGAGCGCGGTGTCCTCGTCAGCGGCGACCGCGAGCTGCTGGTGACGGCCATGCGCAACCTCGTGCACAACGCCCTCGCCTACTCCCCGGAGCGCAGCCGCGTCGTGGTGGAGGTGCGCAGGGTGCGGCCGGCGTCGGGGGAGGAGGGCGCCGCCCCGGCGGCCGTGGACATCGCCGTCTCGGACCGCGGTGTGGGCATCAGCCCGGCGGACCTGGAGCGGATCTTCGAGCGCTTCTACCGCGTCGACCCGGCCCGCTCGCGCCTGACCGGCGGCACGGGGCTGGGGTTGTCCATCGTCAAGCACGTGGCCGGCAAGCACGGCGGTGAGGTCCGGGTGTGGAGCGTCGAGGGGGAGGGCTCGACGTTCACGCTGCGGCTGCCGGAGGCGCCGGCGGCGACCCCCGCGGCCGACGAGCCGCCGGAGGCGCTCGCCGCCGAGCCCCACGACCCCCCGCGGCGCGTTCAGCGCGGCGCCGCGGGTCCTTCCCGACGCTCTCCGGGACAGACCCCGGAGAACTCACCCCTGGAGGTTCGACCGTGACGCGCATCCTGGTGGTCGAGGACGAGGAGTCGTTCTCCGACCCGCTGTCCTACCTGCTGCGGCGGGAGGGCTACGACGTGGCGGTCAGCGACACCGGCCCGGCGGCGCTGGAGGAGTTCGACCGGGCCGGCGCCGACCTGGTGCTGCTGGACCTCATGCTCCCCGGCATCCCCGGCACGGAGGTGTGCCGCCAGCTGCGCACCCGTTCCAGCGTGCCGGTCATCATGCTCACCGCGAAGGACTCCGAGATCGACAAGGTCGTCGGGCTGGAGATCGGCGCGGACGACTACGTCACCAAGCCGTACTCCTCCCGCGAGCTGCTGGCGCGCGTGCGCGCGGTGCTGCGCCGCGGGGCCGAGCCGGAGGAGCTGGTGCAGACCACGGTCGAGGCCGGCGGGGTGCGCATGGACGTGGACCGCCACGTGGTCACCGTGCGCGGCGAGCAGGTCCCGCTGCCGCTGAAGGAGTTCGAGCTGCTGGAGATGCTGCTGCGCAACGCGGGACGGGTGCTGACCCGCGTGCAGCTCATCGACCGCGTCTGGGGTTCCGACTACGTCGGTGACACCAAGACGCTCGACGTCCACGTCAAGCGCCTGCGCGCGAAGATCGAGCCCGACCCGTCCAACCCGCGCCACCTGGTGACGGTGCGCGGGCTGGGCTACAAGTTCGAGGGGTGAGCGGGCGGGCGCCGCGGGTCCGGGGGAGCCGCGGCGCCCGGCGGGTCAGTGCTCGCCGGCCTGGCCCTCGCGGATCGTGCCCTCCTCGCCCAGCGCGGGACCGCACTGGATGTCCTCCTGGTCCGCGGCGGCCGTCTCCACGCCGGGGTTCGGCGCCGCGGTCGGCGTGATCTCGGAGTACTCGAAGCAGGGCAGCAGCACGGGCGCCTCGACCTCGATCTCCACCCCGCTCGAGCGGAAGGTCAGCGGCAGGGTCTCGCCGGCCACGACGGGGACCTGGGGGATCTGCATCCACGCCGGGGCCTGCTCGTCGACGCCGAGGGGGATGTCCCCACCGTCCACCCCGTCCACGGCGGCCGGGGCGCCGATCTGCACGACGTGGCCGGCCGGGATCGTGAACGTCTGCTCCGGAGCCTCTCCGGCCTGCAGGCCCGCCGCCTCGACGTCGGCGGCGACCGTCACCGTGGCGTCCTCGAGGGAGTCGTTGACCAGGGTCACCGAGACCACGCCCGGCTCGTCGAGGCCCGCGGAGACCACGAGGGCGTTGCGCACCTCGACGGTGGCCACGGTCGCGTTCTTGCCGTCGCTGGGGTCGTACGGCCGCAGGACGACCGCGGGGGAGAAGGTGGAGCACCCCGCGACCCCGAGGGTGCTCGCGACGGTGACGAGGGCGACGGCGGCGCGCTGGCGGAGCTTCACGCGTTCAGACTACCGGGAGTCGTAGCCGTCCACCCGGGCGCCGGTGCCGCGGGGGCGCGCCGCCGCCGCGGGCCCGCCGGCCGGCCCCGGCGACCGCTCCGGGGGGCGCGGGACCGGCGCCCCTGCGCGCGCGAAGCACGCGGATCGGGTCGTGTCAAGGGGGGCGTGGGCGGCCTTCGGGGCTCTGACCTGCGCAAACGCGCTCACGAGGGGTGCCCGGCCGCTGCTCGGCGTGGTAATCTGGAGCCAGGGAAAGGGGTCACGTTCTATGGCTTTCACGGTCGGCGAAACGGTCGTCTACCCCCACCACGGGGCTGCACTGATCGAGGAGATCAAGACCCGCACCATCAAGGGCGAGGAGAAGCTCTACCTCGTGCTCAAGGTCGCCCAGGGCGACCTGACCATCGAAGTGCCCGCCGAGAACGTCGACCTCGTCGGCGTCCGGGACGTCGTCGGTCGCGAGGGGCTGGACCGGGTGTTCTCGGTCCTGCGCACCCCGTACGCGGAGGAGCCCACGAACTGGTCCCGCCGGTACAAGGCCAACCTCGAGAAGCTGGCCTCCGGGGACGTCATCAAGGTCGCCGAGGTCGTGCGCGACCTCTGGCGCCGCGACCAGGACCGCGGTCTGTCCGCCGGTGAGAAGCGGATGCTGGCGAAGGCGCGCCAGATCCTCGTCTCCGAGCTGGCCCTGGCCGAGAACACCAACGAGGACAAGGCCGAGTCCCTGCTGGACGAGGTCCTGGCCTCCTGACCTGCGCTCTCGTCGTCCCGGCCGCCGGCCGGGGCGAGCGTCTGGGGGCCGGCCTGCCCAAGGCCCTCGTGGCCGTGGCCGGGGAACCCCTGCTCGTGCACGCCCTCCGGCGCGCCCTCGGCTCCGGCGTCGTCGACGTCGTGGTGGTGGTCGCCCCGGAGGGTGAGCAGCAGCGGGTGCGTGAGCTGCTCACCCCCCTGGGGGTGCCCGACCTCCGTGTCGTGACCGGGGGAGCGGAGCGGCAGGACTCCGTGCGCTGCGGTCTGGCCGTGCTGCCGGAGGACGTCGACGTGGTCCTCGTGCACGACGCCGCCCGGTGCCTGACCCCGCCGTCGGTCTTCCGCTCGGTCGTCGAGGCGGTCCGCGGTGGTGGGGTGGCGGTCGTGCCCGTGCTGCCCGTCTCCGACACCGTCAAGCGGGTCGCCGCCGGGCGTGTCCTGGAGACCGTGGACCGCCGCGAGCTCGTGGCGGTGCAGACCCCGCAGGGGTTCGCGCCGGGACCCCTGCGTCGCGCCCACGCAGCGGCCACCGCCGCCGCGCCGGCGACCGACGACGCCGGGATGCTCGAGGCGCTCGGCCACGAGGTGCTCACCGTGGCGGGCGACGACGCCGCCTTCAAGGTCACGCGCCCGGTGGACCTGGTGCTGGCCGAGGCGCTGCTGAGAGGAGGGGGCGCGTGAGCGCCGACCGCACCGCCTGGCCCCGCGTGGGCACCGGCGTGGACGTGCACCCGCTGGCGGCCGGCCGCGAGTGCCGCGTGGCGGGTCTGCTGTGGCCCGACGAGCCGCTCGGCCCGCAGGGCCACTCCGACGGGGACGTGGCGGCCCACGCCTGCGCCGACGCGCTGTTCGCCGCCGGCGGGCTGGGGGACCTCGGGGCGCACTTCGGCACCGGGCGCCCCGAGTGGGCCGGCGCCTCCGGTGCCCGCCTGCTCGCCGAGGCCGCCCGCCTGGTGCGCGCGGCCGGCTACGAGATCGGCAACGTCTCCGTGCAGGTCGTGGGCAACCGCCCGCGGATCGGCACCCGCCGCGCGGAGGCGGAGGCCGTGCTGTCCGCGGCGTGCGGCGCGCCGGTCAGCGTCTCCGGCACCACCACCGACGGGCTGGGACTGACGGGGCGCGGCGAGGGGATCGCCGCGATCGCCACCGCGCTCGTCGTGCCCGTCTGAGCGGCTCCGTCCGCAGCGCCGCGGAGCCCCTCGGGGGCGCTCCTCAGGAGCGCTCGTCCGGGTGGGCGCCCTTCGCGGCGGCAGCGGCGGCGGGCTCGCCCTCGGCGACGGCGGGGTTGCGGCGCAGGGGGTTCTTCTTGGTCTTGTGCTCCTCCGCGGGGTTCTCCGGTTCGTCCGGCAGGAGCACGTGGTGCACGTAGCGCAGCACCACCGTGAGGATCGCAGCGACGGGCACGGCGAGGAACGCGCCGATGATGCCGAACAGCGTCCCGCCGATCGTCACCGCCCCGATGACCACCGCCGGGTGCAGCGCGAGCGTCTTGCCGACCAGCAGGGGCTGCAGGACGTTGCCCTCCAGCTGCTGCACGAGCAGCACGATGCCCAGGACGATGAGGGCCTCCACCCAGCCGAGGGTGACGAGCGCCACGAGGGTGGCCAGGACCCCCGTCACCACGGCCCCCACGATGGGGATGAAGGCCGCGAAGAAGATCGTCACGGCCAGGGGCAGGGCGAACGGCACGCCGACGATCCACAGGCCGATGCCGATGAAGAACGCGTCGACGAACGCCACGGCCGCCTGGGACAGGATGTACCCGCGCACGGTCGCCCAGACCCGGGTGCCGAGCTCGGTGGCGTGGTGGTGGGTGCGCGCGTCCAGCCAGCGGCGCGACCAGGGCAGGAGGCGGTCGCCGTCGGACAGGCAGAAGAAGGTCAGGACGAGCACCAGCAGGAAGGTGATCACGCCGGAGCCGATGCTGGCGCCGACGGTGCCGACGCCGCCCACGACCCCCAGGGCGATGCTCTGCGCGTTGCTCTGCAGCTCCTGCAGGCCCTGGTTGACGAGGTCGCCGACCTCCTCGTCGCCGAGGTTCAGCGGCGGGCCGTTGATCCAGTCCTGCACCTGCTGGATGCCGGCGACGGCGGAGTCGGCGACCTCCCCGAACTGACCGGCCACGCTGGGGATCAGGGCGGCGAAGATGCCGACGACGAGCGTGACCAGGATGAGGATCGACAGCAGGGCGGCGATCGCGCGCGGCAGCACGGCCCTCAGCAGGCTGGCCAGCGGCCACAGGATCGCGCTGAGCAGCACCGCCAGCAGCAGCGGCAGCAGCAGCGACCACCCCTTGCCGAGCAGCCACAGCAGGCCGGCCACGCCGATGCCGATGACGAGCAGGCGCAGCGTCCACCGGGCGGCTTCGGCGATGCCGCGCTCCACGACGTTGACCGTGCGCGGCTGGTTCCCCGTGTCGGCGGGCGGTGCGCCGGGAGGCGCTGTGGGATCACTCACGGCAGCGATGCTGCCAGGAGCCGGGGCGCCCGCCACTCGGGGTGCCCCGGCACCGTCGCCGGTCAGTGCCCGCGGTCGATCCACTCCTGCAGGTGGGGCGCCTCGTCGCCGACGGTGGTGCTCTCCCCGTGGCCGGTGAGCACCCGCGTCTCCGGCGGCAGCTCCAGCAGCACGTCGCGGATCGAGGCGACGATCGTGTCGAAGCTGGAGAAGGAGCGGCCGGTGGCGCCGGGACCGCCGTTGAAGAGGGTGTCGCCGGTGAAGACCGTGCCCAGCGCCGGGGCGTAGAAGCACACCGCGCCCGGGGTGTGCCCGGGGGTGTGCAGCACGTGCAGGTCGGTGCCGGCCACCGTGACGACCTCGCCGGGGACCAGGTCGGTGGTGGCCAGCCCCGGGTGGGTCAGCTCCCACACCTCGCGGTCGGCCGGGTGCAGCAGCACCGGGACGCGGTGCTCGGCGGTGCTGAAGCGCTCGGCCAGTTCCGGAGCGCGGCGCACGTGGTCGTCGTGGGCGTGGGTGCACACCACGGCCAGCAGGCGGCGGTCCCCGATCGCTGCGGCGATCGCGTCGGCGTCGTGGGGGGCGTCGATGACGACGACCTCGGTGTCGTCGCCGATCAGCCAGACGTTGTTCTCGACGTCGAAGGTCTGCCCGTCCAGGCTGAACGTGCCGGAGGTGACCAGGTGCTCGACCCGGGCGCTCATCGCCGCCTCACGCGCCCATCACGACGACCGAGCGCAGCACCTCGCCGCGCTGCATCGTGGCGAACGCGGCCTCGACGTCGCCCAGCCCGATGCGCTCGGACACGAAAGCCTCCAGCGGCAGCCGCCCGCGCGCGTGCAGCTCCAGCAGCTGCGGGAAGTCCCGCTCGGGCAGGCAGTCGCCGTACCAGGACGACTTCAGCGCGCCGCCGCGACCGAACACGTCCGCCAGCGGCACCTGCAGCTGCATCTCGGGGGTGGGCACCCCCACCAGGACGACGGTGCCGGCCAGGTCTCGCGCGTAGAACGCCTGCCGCCACGTCTCGGGCCGGCCGACCGCGTCGATGACCACGTCCGCGCCGAAGCCGTCGGTGACCTCCTGCACGGCGCGCACCACGCCGTCCTCGTCCAGCCCGCGGCTGTTGACGGTGTGGGTGGCGCCCAGCTGCTGCGCCCAGCCGAGCTTCCTGTCGTCGATGTCGATCGCCACGACGCGCCGGGCCCCGGCCAGCACCGCCCCGGCCACCGCCGCCGCGCCCACCCCGCCGCAGCCGATGACCGCCACGGTGTCCCCGCGGCGCACCGGGGCGGTGTTCACCGCCGCGCCGATGCCGGCCATCACCCCGCAGCCGAGCAGTCCGGCCACGGCCGGGTCGTACTCCAGCGCCGAGCCGTCGTAGATCGAGGTGTCGATCCTCGTGGCCTGCCCCGCGGCCACCAGCGTCTTCGGGGCGAACGCCCCGATGCCCAGCGCCGGGCTCAGCGGCGTGCCGTCGGTCAGGGTCATCTTCTGCGTGGCGTTGTGCGTGTTGAAGCAGTACTGCGGTGCGCCGCGCTTGCAGGCGCGGCACTGCCCGCACACCGCCCGCCAGTTCAGCACCACGCTGTCACCGACGGCCACGTTCGTGACGCCCTCGCCGATCGCGGCGACGGTGCCGGCGGCCTCGTGGCCCAGCAGGAACGGGTAGTCGTCGGTGATGCCGCCCTCGCGGTAGTGCAGGTCCGTGTGGCACACCCCGCACGCGGCCACGTCGACGACCACCTCGCCGGCGATCGGCTCGGGCACCACGACGTCCGCCGTCTCGACGGGGGCACCCTTGCTGCGGGAGATGATCGCGGGAACGGTCCAGGCCATGGGCCGACCCTAGTCGAGCGCCGCCCGCCGGGCCCGGGCGAGCGGACGGCGGGCCGGTGGCCGACCGGTAGCCTGGCGGGGTGACCCTGCGCCTCCACGACAGCGCCGCCGGCGCGGTGCGCGACTTCGTCCCGCTGCAGCCCGGGCGGGTCGGCGTCTACGTCTGCGGCGCCACTCCGCAGGGCTCGCCGCACCTGGGGCACGTGCGCGCGCAGGTCGCCTTCGACGTGCTGCGCCGCTGGCTGACCGCCACCGGTCACGAGGTGACCCTGGTGCGCAACGTCACCGACATCGACGACAAGATCCTCGCCAGGGCCGCCGAGGCCGGGGTGCCGTGGTGGGCGCACGCCTACCGCTTCGAGCGCGAGTTCGCCGCCGCCTACGACGCGCTCGGGGTGCTGCCGCCGACGGTGGAGCCGCGCGCCACCGGCCACGTGCCGGAGATGGTCGAGCTGATCGAGCGGCTGGTCGAGCGCGGCCACGCCTACCCGGCCGCCGACGGCTCGGGCGACGTCTACTTCGACGTCCGCTCCTGGCCGGCGTACGGCGAGCTGACCCACCAGGACCTGGCGGACATGGAGCCGGCCGCCGACGCGGACCCGCGCGGCAAGCGCGACCCGCGCGACTTCGCGCTGTGGAAGGGCGCCAAGCCCACGGAGCCGGCCAGCGCCTCGTGGCCCACCCCGTGGGGCCGCGGCCGCCCCGGCTGGCACCTGGAGTGCTCGGCGATGGCCGGGCGCTACCTGGGCAGCCGCTTCGACGTCCACGGCGGTGGCCTGGACCTGCGCTTCCCGCACCACGAGAACGAGCAGGCGCAGTCGCGCGCGGCCGGCGACGGGTTCGCGAACTACTGGCTGCACAACCACTTCGTGACGATGGCCGGCGAGAAGATGAGCAAGTCGCTGGGCAACGTGCTGGGCGTGCCGAACCTGCTGCGCGAGCACCGCGCGGTGGTGCTGCGCTACTACCTCGTCTCGGCGCACTACCGCACGGCGCTGGAGTACTCCACCACCTCGCTGGTGGAGGCGGAGGCGGCGTACTCGCGCCTGGAGGGGTTCGTGCACCGCGCCGCCGAGCGGGTGGGGCCGGACGTCCCCGCCGGGCAGGTGGCACCGGAGTTCGCCGCCGCGATGGACGACGACCTGGCCACCCCGGCCGCGCTCGCCTCGCTGCACGAGGCGGCCCGCCGCGGCAACCAGGCGCTGGCGGACGGCGCCGGCGAGCAGGTCCTCACGGCGTACCAGCAGGTGCGCGCCGGTCTCGGCGTTCTCGGGCTGGACCCCCTGAGCGAGCCGTGGGTCTCGCGGTCGGGCACCTCGGACGCGGCGCGCGACGCGCTCGACGTCCTGGTGCGCGCCCGCCTGGAGGAGCGTGCGGCCGCCCGCGCCGCGCGAGACTTCGCCACCGCCGACGCGGTGCGCGACTCCCTGAAGGACGCGGGCATCGTGATCGATGACACGCCCACCGGTGCCCGGTGGTCGCTGGAGGGTGAGCAGTAGTGGCGGGGAACTCGCAGCGCCGTGGCGCTGTCAGCAGGAGCAAGAAGGGCCCGAGCGGCGGCACCGGCGGCAAGAACCGCCGGTCGCTGGAGGGCAAGGGGCCGACGCCGAAGGCGACCGAGCGCACCGGCCACCCGGCCGCCGCGCGCGCGGCGAAGGCGGCGCACCGGGCGGCCACGACCAACCCCCGCACCGGCGCCCGCCCGCCCGCCCGGCGCACGGCGAAGAAGACCGGCGAGACCGAGTGGATCGCGGGCCGCAACTCCCTCGTGGAGGCGCTGCGGGCGGGGCTGCCGGTCACGGGCGTGTACGTCGCCTCGCGCATCGACTCCGACGACCGCGTCAAGGAGATCCTCGCCGCGGCCGGTGACCGGGGCATCCCGCTGCTGGAGGCGTCCCGCGCCGACCTGGACCGCCTCACCGAGGGTGCCGTGCACCAGGGCGTGGCGGCGTCGGTGCCGCCCTACGACTACGCCCACCCGCGCGAGCTGCTGGAGCGCGCGGCCGACACCGGCCGCCCGCCCCTGGTGGTGGCCCTGGACGGGGTGACGGACCCGCGCAACCTCGGTGCCGTGATCCGCTCGGTGGCGGCCTTCGGCGGGCACGGCGTGCTCGTGCCGGAGCGCCGCGCCGCCGGCGTGACCGCGTCGGCGTGGAAGACGTCGGCGGGCGCCGCGGCGCGCGTGCCGGTCGCCCGGGCGACGAACCTGACCAGGGCGCTGCAGGAGTACCAGGAGGCGGGGCTGTTCGTCGTCGGCCTGGACGCCGACGGCGACGTCGCCCTGCCGCAGCTCCAGCTCGCCGACGGGCCCCTCGTGGTCGTCGTCGGCGCGGAGGGCGCGGGCCTGTCCCGGTTGGTGCGCGAGACGTGCGACCAGGTGGTGAGCATCCCGATGGCCGCCGCGGTGGAGTCCCTCAACGCCGGTGTCGCCGCGGGCATCGCCCTGTACGAGGTCTCCCGCCACCGCTGACCCCCTCCCTCCCCACCGGGGCGGAAACCATGGTTTCCGCCCCGGTGGGACCCGTTCGGAGGCGGGGACCACGGTTTCCGCCTTGGGGAGCAGCGGATCCACAAGGGCGCCCAGCGGGTGTGCCGTCCCCAGGTACGTCGCGGCGGTCCCGCAGAGCGCGGTGCAGGACCGACCGTGACCGGGTGCTCCCGCGCTCGCCCCGCCGCCGTCCGGACCAGCTGCCCCGCGTCTTCCTCGGCCGTCTCGCCGTCGAGGCCGGTGCCCTCAGCGAGAAGCAGTTGCGCGGGCCGAGGGTACGGCGGGTGTTCCGCGGCGTCTACACGTCGGCCGGCATGCCGCTGACGCACGAGCTCCGCGTCGAGGCGGTGGGGCTGCTCCTGCCGCCCGGGGCGGTCGTGACCGGCCGGTCGCAGGCCACCGTGCTGGGCGTCCCCCTCGCCCGGGCGTCGGACGACGTGGAGGTGCTGCTGCCCGCTCCGGGGCGCTGGACGATGCCGACCGGGGTGCGCGTCCGTCTGGGACGAACGGTCGAGGCCGGCGGCACGTGGCACGGCGTGCCCCTGGCACGACCTGAACGCATGGCGTTCGACGTGTGCTCCCGGGTGGCGAAGCCCGACGGGGTGGCCGACCTGGACCGGCTGGCACGCGGCGGTCTGCTGGACCCGGTGCGCTTCCAGCAGTGGCTCGAGGACGTCCACGACCCCCACGTCGTCCCCGCCCGGGCAGCGGCGCTGCTGTGCGATCCGCGGGCCGAGTCCCCGCAGGAGTCACGGGTGCGGGTGCTGTGCCGCGACGCGGGCCTGGACGTCGTCCCCGCGGTGGAGGTGCGCGACGCGGCGGGACGCTTCGTGGCCCGGGTCGACCTGGCCGTGGAGGAACTGCGGGTCGCCGTCGAGTACGACGGCGAGTGGCACGCGCTGCGGGAGGAGCTCGAGCGCGACCGCCGCCGCCTGCGCGCGCTGAGGGACGCGGGCTGGGAGGTGGTGCACGTGACCGCGCAGACGTTGCGCGAGCCGGGCGCCGTCGTCGACGCCGTGCGCCGCGCCCTGGACCGTCAGCGCAGTGTCGCCCGGCTCAGCTCATCCGGGGCGGGAACCGTGGTCTCCGCCCGGTGACGACTCCTCCGGAGGGCGGAAACCATGGTTTCCGCGGAGGAGGTGGTGTTCGGGAGGAGGTCGCCGGGTGTTCGCCCGGGCGTCGTGATCACCTCGTAGCGTCCGCCTCCGTTCGTTCCCCCTCGACGACGGAGGCCCCGTGCGCCGCCCCACCCGATCCCTGCTGCTCGCCGCCCTCAGCGGTGCCGCCCTGCTGCCGCTGACCGCGACCGCGGCGGCCGCCACGACGCTGCCCGCCGACCCCGGCGCCGCGCCCGCGCCGGTCCCGGCCGTGCAGCCGCTGCCGCAGGCCCACGCCCACAACGACTACGAGCACGAGCGCCCCCTGCTGGACGCCCTCGAGCACGGCTTCACCAGCGTCGAGGCCGACGTGTACCTCGTGGACGGCGAGCTCCTCGTCGCCCACGACTCCTGGGACCTCGACCCCGCCCGCACCCTGGAGTCGCTGTACCTGGAGCCGCTGGCCGCGATCGTCGCGCAGAACGGCGGCAGCGTGTACGGCGACGGCGAGCAGGTGCAGCTGCTCATCGACATCAAGAGCGACGCGGTCGCCACGTACGCGGCGCTGGACGCGGTGCTCGCCGAGTACGACGGCCGGGACGCGGGCCTGTTCACCACGTACGAGCTCACCGCGGACGGCTACGACGGCGAGGACGGTGCCGTCAGCGCCGTCGTGTCCGGCAACCGGCCGGTGGACCTCATGGCCCGCCAGCAGGTGCGGCACGCGGGGTACGACGGGCGCTCCGGCGACCTCAACAGCGGGGCGGACCCCGACTTCATGCCGCTGATCAGCGACAACTGGAACAACCTGTTCACCTGGCAGGGCGTCGGCGAGATGCCGGAGGCGGAGCGCGCCCGGCTGCACGACTTCGTGGAGGCGGCGCACCTGGCCGGCCGCGAGGTGCGCTTCTGGGCCACGCCGGACGCCCCCGGCCCCGAGCGGGAGGCGGTGTGGCGCGAGCTCGTCGCCGCCCACGTCGACCAGATCAACACCGACGACCTCGCGGCGCTGCGGGACTTCCTGCTGTCGGTGCAGGCCGAGCAGGCCGAGCAGACGGCCGCTTGAGCCCACCCGTGCGGCGCTCCCCGCCGGGGAGC
>NZ_JBBBEM010000015.1:0-2325 GCF_037154035.1 Kineococcus sp. G2
GTGCGGCGCTCCCCGCCGGGGAGCGCCGCACGGTGCGTCAGGCGTGCGCGTCAGACGTGCGCGTCAGACGTGGTCGCGCCAGGAGTGCTGCGGCTCGTACCCCAGCAACCGCCGCGCCTTGCCGATGCTCAGCAGCGTCTCGTGCTCGCCGAGCTCACCGCGCACCTCCACACCCGGGTACACCTCGGCCATCAGCTCCGCCGAGGAGCGGCTCATCACCGTGTCGGCGTTGGCGACGACGAACACCTCGACACCGGGGCCGGTGCGCTGCAACGACAACCGCACCGCCTGCGCCCCGTCGCGCGCGTCGACGTACCCCCACAGGTTCCACTTGCGCAGGTGCGGGTCCGCGTCGAACGAGGGGAACTGGGCGTAGTCCTCCACGTGCATGACGTTGGAGAAGCGCAGGCCCGTCATCGTCAGCTGCGGCTGCCACCGGCAGAAGTGGTGGGCCATCTCCTCCTCGAGCGCCTTCACGAGGGAGTACGTGGACTCCGGGCGCACCCGGTACTCCTCGTCCAGCGGCGCGTACGGCGGGTCGGCGGTGTCGAACGGCAGGCCGAGCAGCGTCTCGCTGGACGCCCACACGACGTTCCGGATCCCCGCGGCGCGGGCGGCGTCGAACACGTTCCACGTCGCGGCGGAGTTGTTGCGGAACGTCGCGGAGTTGCTCAGCAGGCCCGGCGCCGGGACCGCTGCCAGGTGCACGACGGCGTCGAAGGGGCCGGGGCGTTCGTCGGTGCGCCCGGCGAGGGCCTCGAGGACCTGGCCGTGGTCGGTGAGGTCGATGCGCAGGAACTGCGCGTCGTCGCCGGGGTGCAGCGTCGGCGGGCGCACCTGGTCCAGCGCGAGCACCGACCAGCCGTGCTCCAGCAGGTCGCGCAGCACGACCTGTCCCAGCTTGCCCGCGGCGCCCGTCAGCGCGACGCGGGGCTTGTCAGCGGCAGCGGACAAGGTCGTCCTCCCCTGGGGGTCGGTGGTCTCGGTGGTGGGGGTCCTCAGCGTTCCGCGATGACGCGGATGGACTGCGTGTCGACGCCCAGGACGGCGCGCTCGTCGGGCTTGCCGGGAAGCACGCTCTCCACGTAGGAGTGCACGGCCTCGTCGAGGCCGACGTCGCGCCCGGCGCGCTCGGAGAGGTACCAGCGGTGCTCGAGGACCTCGTGGAACAGCTCCGGGCCCTCCAGCTTGCCGCGCATCTCGCGCGGCACGGCGCGCTGCACCGGCTCGAACACCTCCGCCATCCAGTCGTGGGCGACGATCTCCTCGTCCTCGTTCTGCCGGTCGGTGGCCGCCATGTAGGAGTCGAGGTCGTTGAGCAGGCGGCGCGCCTGGTTCTCCTCGGCGTCCAGACCGGTCAGGCGCAGCAGGCGGCGGGAGTGGTGCCCGGCGTCGACGACCTTGGGCTCGATGCGCACGCTGGTGCCGTCGATGTCGGTGGTGATGGCGAGCTCGCCGACGTCGAAGCCGAGGTCGTTCAGGCGCCGGATGCGCGCCTCGACGCGCCAGCGCTCGCCGCGCTCGAAGGACTCCGCCTCGGTGAGCTCGGACCACAGGGCGCGGTAGCGCGAGATGATGCGGTCGGAGATGCCGAGGACGTCGTCCATGTCGACCTCCAGCGCACCGCTGGCGACGACGTCCATGAGCTCGCCGGCGATGTTGGTGCGCGCCACGTCGAGGTCGTACTCGCGCTGCCCGGTGGACAGCTCGTCGTACAGCTCGCCGGTCTCGGCGTCCACGAGGTAGGCGGCGAAGGCCCCGGCGTCGCGGCGGAACAGGGTGTTCGACAGCGACACGTCGCCCCAGTAGAAGCCGGTGAGGTGCAGCTTCACCAGCAGCACGGCGAGGGCGTCGACGGCGCGCTCGGCGGTGCTGGGGCGCAGCGTCTGGCTGTAGAGGGCCCGGTAGGGCAGGGAGTACTGCAGGTGCCGGGTCACCAGCACCGAGTTCAGCGGCTCGCCGTCGCGGCCGACGCGGCCGGTGATGACGGCGACGGGGGAGACCGAGGGCACCTCGAGCCGGTTGAGCATCCGCAGCATCCGGTACTCGCGGTGGGCGATGTCCGCGTTGGTCTCCTTGACGGCGAGCACCCGCCTGCCCAGCTTGACGAAGCGCACGACGTGCCGGGAGATGCCGCGCGGCAGCGCCGCCAGGTGCTCCTCCGGCCACTCCTCCAGCGGCACCTCCCAGGGCAGGTCCAGCAGCTCGGGGTAGGGCCTGGCCGCGGTGATCTGCAGCGAGGTGGTCGTGGGCGCGCTCACGCTGGTCATCCTCTCAGGGGCGGCGCCGGGGCGTCGGCTCCGGACGCGGCACGGGACACCGCCA
>NZ_JBBBEM010000016.1:0-64747 GCF_037154035.1 Kineococcus sp. G2
CTCCGGACGTGGCACGGGCCGCCGCCCCCGTGCGCCGGGGGCGGCGGCCCGTGCGTGGCGGTGCTGCGGCGTCAGGCGCCCAGGCGCTCGCCGGAGTGCTGGTCGAACAGGTGCACGTGACCCTGCTTGGGGACGAAGTGCACCGTCGAGCCCTTCTGCGGGGGACGGCGGCCGTCGACGCGGGCGATGACCTGGTGGTCCTCCTTGCCCGGCTGGGCCAGGGAGCCGTAGATGTAGGCGTCGGCGCCGAGCTCCTCGACGACGTCCACCTGCACCGGCAGGCCGCGGTCGGACAGCTCCAGGTCCTCCGGGCGCACGCCCAGGGTGAGCTTGTCGCCGGTGCCCGCCAGCGAGGTGCGCTCGACCGGGAAGACGGAGTCGCCCAGGCGCACGCCGCCGTCGGTGACGTCCAGGCTCAGCAGGTTCATGGCGGGCGAGCCGATGAACCCGGCGACGAAGACGTTGTTCGGGTGGTCGTACATGCGGCGCGGGGTGTCCACCTGCTGCAGCACGCCGTCCTTGAGGACGGCCACGCGGTCGCCCATCGTCATGGCCTCGA
Organism: Kineococcus sp. G2; assembly: GCF_037154035.1. NCBI lineage: Bacteria > Bacillati > Actinomycetota > Actinomycetes > Kineosporiales > Kineosporiaceae > Kineococcus > Kineococcus sp. G2. The sequence continues at coordinate 560 of NZ_JBBBEM010000016.1, forward strand.
CCTGGTCGTGGGTGACGTAGACGGTGGTGACGCCCAGGCGGCGCTGCAGGGAGGCGATCTGGGTGCGGGTCTGCACGCGCAGCTTCGCGTCCAGGTTGGACAGCGGCTCGTCCATGAGGAACACCTGCGGCTGGCGCACGATCGCGCGGCCCATGGCCACGCGCTGGCGCTGGCCGCCGGAGAGGGCCTTGGGCTTGCGGGTCAGGTACGCCTCGAGGTCCAGGATCTTGGCCGCCTCCTGCACGCGGCGCTTGATCTCGTCCTTGGGGGTGCCGGCGATCTTCAGGGCGAAGCCCATGTTGTCGGCGACCGTCATGTGCGGGTACAGCGCGTAGTTCTGGAACACCATCGCGATGTCGCGGTCCTTCGGGGGGACCGTGGTGACGTCGCGGTCGCCGATGAGGATGCGACCGCCGTTGACGTCCTCCAGGCCGGCGAGCATGCGCAGCGAGGTGGACTTGCCGCAGCCGGACGGGCCGACCAGCACGAGGAACTCGCCGTCCTCGATGTGCAGGTCCAGCGCGTCGACGGCGGGCTTGTCGCCGCCGGGGTAGATGCGGGTCGCCTTGTCGAACGTGACCGTGGCCATCGTCGTCAGTCCTTCCACCGGCAGGTACGTGCCGGACGATCCGTAGTGGAACGGACCCGGTCGCTGCTGCTCCCGGGCGGTGTGGAGTTGTGACCGGTGCGGCGGGAGCGCTCGCGGGCCGTCGGCCCGTGGAGTCGCCCGCGACTCCGACCCCCGCGGCGTCGTCGCCCACGTGGTCGCGGCGTCGCGGTGCCCCGGATACTGCCCCACGCACCGGCGGTGGGCAAGGACTGTGAGCAGGGACACACCCGGGTGGGTGGCGGTGCGCGAGCGGGCGGGATGCGCGGGGGAGCGCCGCACGTTGAGGGCGGTGGACGCTCCGGCGTCCGGGGGACAGCCGGTGCCCCTGTCACGGGCTCCCCCTGCCCTGGAGGACACTCGCACCGTGGACCTGGAAGAGACCAAGCTGCCCGGCGTGGGGCTGCGCCACGACTTCATCACCGCGCGCGGCCGGCGCGTCGGCGTCGTCTCCACGCGCGGCGGGGAGCGCGAGCTGCTCGTCTACTCGCAGGACGACCCCGACGCCTGCCACTCCGTCGTGGACCTGGAGCCGGAGGAGGCCGAGGTGCTGGCCGAGCTGCTCGGCCAGCAGCGCGTCGTCGAGCGCCTGGCCCGCCTGCGCGAGCAGGTCGACGGCCTGGCCACCGAGGGCGTGTACGTCGAGGCCGGCTCGCCCTACGACGGCCGCACCCTGGCCGACGCCGCCATCCGCACCCGCACCGGCGCCTCCGTCGTCGCCCTCGTGCGCGACGGCGAGCTGATCCCGTCCCCGGCGCCGTCCCAGCGCTTCCGGGCGGGTGACAAGATCGTGGTCGTGGGCACCCAGGAGGGCGTGCGCGCCACCGCCGAGGTGATCGCGCAGGGCTGAGCGCACGGGACGGACCGGGCCGGTCGGCCCACGGCACACGGGGAGGCTGGTCGACAGGTGCACGCCGCGGCGCTGCTCATCGAGCTCGGCGCGATCATCGTCGGCCTCGGCATCGTCGGGCGCCTCGCCGGTCGCCTGGGCATCTCGCCCGTCCCGCTGTACCTGCTGGCCGGCCTCGCCTTCGGGGCCGGCGGCATCATCCCCCTGAACGCCCCCGAGGGCTTCCTGGAGGCGGCCTCCCAGATCGGCGTGGTCATGCTCCTGCTCCTGCTGGGGCTGGAGTACTCCGCCGGGGACCTGCTGGGCAACCTCAAGCGCCAGGCGCCGGTCGGTGTCCTGGACCTGCTCCTCAACGGCCTGCCCGGTGCCGCGGTCGGCCTGCTGCTGGGGTACGGGCCCGTCGGCGCGCTCGCGATGTTCGGCATCACGGCCGTCAGCTCCTCCGGCATCGTCGCCAAGGTGCTGGCCGACACCGGCCGCCTGGGCAACCGGGAGACCCCCAGCGTCCTGGGGATCCTCGTGCTGGAGGACCTCGGCATGGCCGTGTACCTGCCGGTCCTCACCGCCGTGCTCGCCGCCTCGGGCGTGTGGCAGGCCACCGGTTCGGTGCTCATCGCCCTCGCCTGCCTGGTCGTGGCGCTGTTCGTGGCGCTGCGGTGGGGCTCGTACGTCTCGCGCTTCGTCTCCGCCGGCACCGCCGAGGTGACGCTGCTGCGCGTGCTGGGCCTGGCGCTGCTGGTCGCCGGGATCGCCGAGGCCCTGCACGTGTCCGCGGCCGTCGGCGCGTTCCTGCTGGGCATCAGCCTGTCCAGCGACCTGGAGGAGGAGGCGCACCGCTCCCTGGAGCCGCTGCGCGACCTGTTCGCCGCGGTCTTCTTCGTCTCCTTCGGGCTGACGACGGACCCCACGAGCCTGCCGCCGGTGCTGCTGCCCGCGCTCGCCCTCGTCGTGCTCGGCGTGGTCACCAAGCTGGTCACCGGCTGGGTGGCCGCGCGCCGCGTCGGCATCGCGGTGCCCGGCCGCATCCGCGCCGGCGCCGCGCTCATCCCCCGCGGGGAGTTCTCCATCGTCATCGCCGGCCTGGCCACGGCCGGCGGCCTGGACCCGCAGCTGGCGGCGCTGGCGGCCGCGTACGTGCTGTCGATGGCGGTGATCGGGCCGGTGCTGGCCCGCTACGCCGACCCCTTCGGCCGCTGGTGGGTGCGCCGGCAGCGGGAGCGGGCGGCCGCCGTCACCGTCCGCTGACCCGGCGGCCGGTCACCCGCCTCAGCCCGCGCGCAGGTCCGCCAGCCGCCCCAGCAGCTCCGCGACCTCCTGCGGCGACCCCACCCGCCACGCCGCGGCGGTCCCGCCCTCGCCCACCTTCACCGTCACGTCGCCGTCGGCGGGGGACAGCACCGCGAAGGCGTCCTCGTCGGTGACGTCGTCCCCGGCGAACAGCACCGCCTCCACGGGCGCCCCCGCGGCCGACAGCCGTTCGCGCAGCCGCCGCACGCCGGCGCCCTTGCCCAGCTCGACGGCCCCGAGCTCCACGACCTCCTTGCCGCGCAGCGCGTGCACGCCCGGCAGCGCCCCCGGCCCGGTCAGCGCCAGCTCCGCCACCTCGGCGGCCACGTCCCTCGCGGCGCGGCGGGTGTGCAGCACCGCCGACATCGGCTTGCGCTCCACGTGCACCCCCTCGCGGCCGGCGGCCAGCGCCTGGAGCTCCTCGACCAGGCGGGCCAGCAGCTCCGCCCGCTCCGGCGGCAGCGGCGCCGCGTCGGCGTCCAGGGACGACTGGGTGCCGTGCCCGCCGACCAGCAGCACGCCCTCCGGCGGCTGCGCGCAGGCGCGCAGGTCGTCCAGGGCCCGGCCGGACACCAGTGCCACGTCCGTCGTGGCGACCAGGCGGGCCAGCGCCGCCGACGACTCCGGCAGCGCCCGCGCCGCCGACGGCTCGTCGACGATGGGCGCCAGCACGCCGTCGAAGTCCAGCGCGACCAGCACCCGGCCGCGCGCCGCGAACGCCTCCAGCGCGCCGGCCAGCCCCGCGTCCTGCCCGCTCACGCCGACGCCTCCGCGCTGGCCGCGACCTCCGCGGCGGTGCCGTGCGGATCGGGCGCGTGCTCCGCCAGCGCCTCCAGGAACGAGGCCGCCCAGCGCTGCACGTCGTGGTCGCCCACGCGCCGGCGCAGCGCGCGCATCCGGCGCGCCTCCTCCCGCGCGGGCATCCGCAGGGCCCGCAGCACCGTCTCCTTCAGGCCGTCGATGTCGTGCGGGTTCACCATCAGCGCCTGGCCGCCGAGCTCGTCGGCGGCACCGGTGAACTCGCTGAGCACCAGCACGCCGCGCTCGTCGTGGCGGGAGGCCACGTACTCCTTCGCGACCAGGTTCATCCCGTCGCGCAGCGCGGTCACCAGCATCACGTCGGCCGCCAGGTACAGCGCGGCCATCTCCTCGCGCCCGTAGGAGTGGTGCAGGTAGTGCACGGGCGTGTGCGCGATGGTGGCGTGGGTGCCGTTGATGCGCCCGACCGTCACCTCCACGTCCTGGCGCAGCTGCACGTACTGCTCCACGCGCTCGCGGCTGGGGGTGGCCACCTGCACCAGCGCCGCCTCGCCCACGGTGACGGTGCCGTCGTCGAGCAGCTCCCCGAACGCCTTCAGCCGGTGCAGGATGCCCTTGGTGTAGTCGAGGCGGTCGATCCCCAGCAGCAGGTGCTCCGGATCGCCCAGGTCCCGGCGGATCTCGGCGGCGCGCGCCTTGATGTCCTCGCGCTGGGCGAGCTCGTCCAGCGCGCGGAAGTCGATGGAGATGGGGAAGGACGCCGCCCGCACCTCGCGGCCGCCCTCGGCGTCCAGGCGGATGCGGCCCGCGCGCGCCGGCAGGTTGCTGGTGCGGCGGCAGGCCCGGGCGAAGTTGCTGGCGTCCGCGGCGCGCTGGAAGCCGACCAGGTCCGCGCCCAGCAGCCCGTCGATGATCGCCTTGCGCCAGGGCAGCTGGGCGAAGATCTCGAACGGCGGGAACGGGATGTGGTTGAAGAACCCGATCTGCAGGTCCGGGCGGCGCTCGCGCAGCATCCGCGGCACCAGCTGCAGCTGGTAGTCCTGCACCCACACCGTCGCCCCGCGCGCGGCCTGCCCGGCGGCGGCCTCGGCGAAGCGCTCGTTGACCTCCACGTACGCGTCCCACCAGCTGCGGTGGTAGCCGGGGGCGACGATCACGTCGTGGTACAGCGGCCACAGGGTGCCGTTGGAGAAGCCCTCGTAGTAGTGCTCGACCTCCTCCTCCGACAGGGGGATCGGCACGCAGCGCACCCCCTCGGCGTCGAACGGCTCGGGGGCGTCGCCGGCGCTGCCGGCCCACCCGACCCAGGCGCCGTCCTCGCGCTTCATGACGGGCTCCAGCGCCGTCACCAGGCCTCCGGGGCTGCGCCGCCAGGACGTCGAGCCGTCGGGTTCCTCGACGCGGTCCACGGGGAGCCGGTTGGCCACCACCACCAGGTCGTAGTCACCGGGCATGGGGATGATCCTCCTCGGGGTCGCTGCGGCCGACCCTACCGGCAAGGTCACGGACGGTCCCGTCCACGAGCCGTCCACCGCGTGCGCACACCTCGTGCACGGGCGCCGCGGCGGGTGCGCCCGCGGGCCCCGGCGGGGCGTCCCGGAGCGCGCGCGGGCCTCGGCGCGGCGCGCCTCCTGCCGTACCGTGGGGGGCGTGGTCACCCCCTTCCCGCGCACCCCGGACGAGGCGCCGGCGCGCCCGCGGGAGGCCCTCGAGGACCACCGGTGGGACCGCCCGGCCCAGCGCCGCGACGGCTGGGCCCCCGGTGCCGCACCCGCCGCCGACCCGCGCACCCCGAGCACCGGCTGGCGGCCCGCCGCGCACACCCCCGCGCCCGGTGACCGCGTCGGCGGCTACCGCCTGGACCGGGTGGTCGGCGAGGGCGGCATGGGCGTGGTGTGGCTGGCCCTGGACGAGGAGCACCGCGCCGTCGCGCTGAAGGTCCTCAAGCCGCACATCGCGGCCGACCCGCACGCCCGCGCCCGCCTGGCGCGCGAGGTGGAGACGCTGGAGCGGGTGCGCTCCCCGCGCGTGGCCGAGGTCATCAGCGCCGACGTGGGCTCCGCGTGGCCGCACCTGGTGACGCGCTACGTGCCGGGCCCGTCGCTGGAGGCGGTGGTCTCCTCGCGCGGCCCGCTGCGCGGCGGGCGGCTGCGCGACCTGGGGCACGGCCTGGCCGAGGCGCTGCACGCGATCCACGCCGCGGGCGTGGTGCACCGCGACCTGAAGCCCGGCAACGTGCTGCTGCTCGACGGCGCCCCCGTCGTCATCGACTTCGGCATCGCGCACGTGGCCGACGACGCCCGGCTCACCTCCACGGGGCTCGTCATGGGCACGCCCGGGTACCTGTCCCCGGAGGTCGTCGCCGGTGGCCGCGTGTCCACCGCGACCGACTGGTGGGGGTGGGCGGCCACCGTCGCCTACGCCGCCAGCGGCCGGCCGCCGTTCGGCACCGGCCCCATGGAGGTCGTCCTGGACCGGGTGCGGCGCGCCGACGTGGACCTGGCGGGGGTGCCCGCCGACCTGCGCGGGCCGCTGCTGGCCGCGCTGGCGGTCAACCCCGCCCACCGCCCGCACCCCGAGCAGCTGCTGCGCGCCCTGGACGGGGCCACCACCGGCCCCCAGCCCGGCCCGGCGGCGGGCGCGGCGACCACGGCGGTGCCGGCGGCCGCCGGGGAGGGCCGGGCCGAGCCCCCCTCGCGCTTCGCCTCGCTCATCGGGCCGGACGCCCCGGCCGGCGAGACGACGGTGCTGCCGCCCGCGGCTCCCGCGCCGGCCGCCGAGCCCGCCGACTCCACGCGCGTGCTGCCGCCGGTGGCCCCGCCCACGACCCCGGTGCCGCAACCGGCCGCGCGGCCGGCCGGGTGGCAGGCGCCGCCCGGCTGGATCCCGCGCGCGCCAGGTCCGGGGCGGGTCCACCCGCCCGCCGGCCCCTCCGGCCCTCCTGCGCACTCCGGTCCGCCGGCGCCCTTCGGCCCGCCCGGCGCCGCCCGGCCGGCGCAGCAGGACCGCCCCGCGCCGCGGCTGGGGACGAACGGCCAGCCGGCGCGCCCGCAGCGCACCTGGACGCTGCTCGCGGGGCTGCTCGCCCTCGTCGGGGTGTTCGCCGTGGCGCCCACGGCCGCCGTGGTCCTCGCGTTCGCCGGCGGTGTCCTGGCGCGCACGGTGGACCGCGCCTCCTCGGCGCTGTTCCGCCGCCGCTGGGAGGCGGGGCCGCGCTCGACGGACGCTCTGGCGGTGACGGCCGCGACGCCGTGGCACGTGCTGCGCGCCGCGGTGTCCACGCTCTTCGCCTCGATCGTCCCGCTGCTGGTCGGGGTGAGCGTCGTCTTCATCGGCGGCACGGTGGTGGGCTGGCCGATGGGCGCGGACCCGGGGGCACCCAGGCTGCTGGCGCTGGGCGGCCTGGCGGGCACGCTCGTGGCCTGGTTCGGTCCGGGCAGCCGGTCGCTGCAGCGCGGTGCGCGCACCGTCGTGCGCTCGGTGCTGCGCGGCGAGCGCGAGACGGGCGTGGCGATCGGGCTGCTGCTGCTGGTGGCGCTGGCCGCCACCGCCATGGTCCTGCAGGGCGACTCGCCGGACTGGCGGCCGCTGGCGCAGTCGCCGTTCGAGCGGCTGCAGTAGCCCGCCCGGTCGCGGCGGCCCGTGCCGCCCCGGTCGGGCGCGGTCAGCGCAGCGGCGGGGTGCTGTCGCGCAGCAGCACCCGGCCGTCGACGTGCTCCACCCGCCGCTGCGGTGCCGTCTCGTCCACCAGGTCGAAGGCGCGGCCGCCGATCTCGGCCAGCGGCAGGCGCACCGTCGTCAGCGACGGGCTGACGTCCCGCAGCGTGGGGATGTCGTCGAACCCGGCCACCGCGACGTCGCCCGGCACGGCCAGCCCGGCCTCCCGGGCCGCCGCCATGGCCCCCACCGCCATCACGTCGTTGACGGCCAGCACGCACGGCGGCCGCCCGCCCGCCGACGGCAGCCCCCGGGCCAGCACCTCGCCCAGCGCGCCGTGGGCGCCGTCGCGGGTGAAGGCGCACTCCAGGTCCAGCACCGGCGGGTGGCCGCGCTCGGTCAGCGCCGCGCGGAAGCCGGCGGCGCGGTCCACGGCCGTCGCCACGCCCCGCGGGCCGCTCAGCAGCACGAACTCCCGGTAGCCCAGGCCGACCAGCTCCTCGGCGAGCCGGCGCGCCTCCCGGTGGTTGTCGATGAGCACCGTGTCCACGCCCAGCACGTCCTGGCTGATCGCCGCGACCCGGCCGCCACCGGCGCGGAAGGCGTTCAGCTCGTCGCGCAGCGCCGCCGTCGCCTCCTCGTCCCGCCAGCGGCTGCCGGCCAGCAGCAGCGCCCGCACCCGCTGCCGGCGCAGCGCCGCCACGTGGGTGACCTCCGCCTCCGGCGAGGAACCGGTCACGGCCAGCGTCACGATGACGTCCGAGGCGGCGGCCCGCTGCATGACACCGGCCGCGATCGTGGAGAAGTACGGGTCGGCGATGTCGTGCACGACCAGGCCCACGATGTTCGAGCGGCCCCGCGCCATCGCCTGCGCCTGGGCGTTGGGGGAGTAGTCCAGCCGGGCCGCCGCCGCCAGGACCCTCTCCCGCAGCGACTCGCCGACCACCCGGCTGCTGCCGTTGAGCACCCGCGACGCGGTCGCCAGGGACACCCCCGCGGCGGTGGCCACGTCGTGCAGGGTCACCACGCCGGGGGTCGCGGCGCGCCGGGAGCGGCGCCGGACGCCGGGTCCGGCGGCGGGTTCGGCGGTGGGGGCGGCTTCGGGCTCCTGCGGCACGGGCCCATCCTGCCGTGCCGGAGGGGGTTCAGAGGAGGTCCGCGTACCGCTCCGGGTGTCGCCGCACGTGCAGCCGCACGAACGAGCACGCGGGCACCACCCGCAGGCCGCGGTCGCGCACGTCCTCCAGCGCCGCGTCCACCAGGGCGCTCGCCAGCCCCTCGTCCTGGTGCTCGGGCACCACCTCGGTGTGCACCAGCGCCAGCACCTCGCCGCGCTCGTCCTGCTGCGGGACGTAGTCGGCGATCGCCACGAGCTCGCCGTCCAGGCGGCCCTCCCAGCGCCGGCGGGCGTCGTCGCGGGTGACGGACAGGCGGTCGGCGGAGTCGTTCACGCACGGAGGAACGCCCCGGGTGCTGACGTGCTTCCCCGGCACGGGTAGCGTCGGGACGGCCGGACCCTTACAACGTTGGAGGAACAGTGTCCGCAGCCGTCAGCGCCGTCGTCGACCTGGACGTGACCGGCCCCGTCATCTCTCCCCACGTGTACGGCCACTTCGCCGAGCACCTGGGCCGCTGCATCTACGAGGGGTTCTACGTCGGGGAGGACTCCGACATCCCGAACGAGGGCGGGATCCGCCTGGACGTGGTGGAGGCCCTGAAGGCGCTGGACATCCCCAACCTGCGCTGGCCCGGCGGCTGCTTCGCCGACGAGTACCACTGGATGAACGGCATCGGCCCCAAGGAGAGCCGGCCGCGCATGGTGAACACCCACTGGGGCGACGTGGAGGAGAACAACCACTTCGGCACCCACGAGTTCATGGCGCTGTGCGAGCTGCTGGGCACCGAGCCGTACGTCTCCGGCAACGTCGGTTCCGGCACCGTGCGGGAGATGAGCGAGTGGGTGGAGTACCTCACCCGCCGCGGCGACTCCCCGATGGCGCGGCTGCGCCGCGAGAACGGCCGCGAGGAGCCGTGGAAGGTCCGCTTCTGGGGCATCGGCAACGAGGCGTGGGGCTGCGGCGGCAACATGACCGCCGAGCAGTTCGCCGCCCAGGCCCGCACGTTCGCCACGTACTGCCGCGACCAGGACGACAACCGGCTGTACCGCATCGCCGCCGGCGCCAGCGACGACGACTACGCCTGGACCGAGGCGCTGATGAGGACCGTCAGCGGCCTGGGCGGCAAGGGCGTCGAGGAGCGCCACGGGCACGCGCCCATCCAGGCCGTCTCGTTCCACTACTACACGTGGACCGGGCCGTCGTGGGAGCAGAAGGGCTCGGCGACGGAGTTCGGCACCGAGGACTACTACCGCACCATGCTCAAGGCGCAGGGCATGGAGCGCGTCCTCGGCGGCCACGCGCGGGTCATGGACGCCTACGACCCGGACAAGCGGATCGGCCTCGTCTGCGACGAGTGGGGCACCTGGTTCGACGTGGAGCCCGGCACGAACCCGGGGTTCCTGTACCAGCAGAACACCCTGCGCGACGCGCTGGTCGCCAGCCTGCACTTCGACGTGTTCCACCGCTTCGCGGACCGTCTCGTCATGACGAACATCGCCCAGACCGTCAACGTGCTGCAGGCGGTGGTCCTCACCGACGGCGCCGACCTCGTCCTGACGCCGACGTACCACGTGTTCCGGATGAACCGCCGCCACCAGGGGGCGGCGACCCTGCCGCTGCACCTGCTCGGGGACGCCCCTGCCCGCGAGGTCGACGGTGAGCAGCTGCGCACCTTCTCCGCCTCCGCGTCCGTGCGCGACGGCGTGGCCCTGCTGTCGCTGACGAACCTGGACACCGAGGCGCCCGTCACCCTCACCGTGGACCTGCGCGGGCGCACCGTCGGCGAGCCCACCGGTGAGGTGCTCACCGCCGCCGACCTGACCGCGCACAACGTGCCCGGGCAGGAGGCGGCCGTCGAGCCCCGCGCCCTCGACGGCGTCCGCCTGGAGGGTTCCACCCTCACCGTGGAGCTGCCGCCGCACTCGTTCGCGACGGTGCAGCTGCCGCTGGTGGGCTGAGCACCACCGGGTGCGGTGGGCCGGGGGTCCGGTGCGGACCCCCGGCCCGTGCTCAGGCGCGGGTCAGCAGCTGCTCGACCTCGTCCCAGGAGGACACCACCGCGAACGCCCCGGCCTCGCGCAGGGCGTCGGTGCGGGCCTGCCGCTCCTGCTCGGGCACGAACTGCACGGTGCCGACGGTGCGCACCCCCGCTGCCACCGCGGACAGGGCCCCGTTGACGGAGTCCTCCACCGCCACGGCCTCGTCGGGGGTGACCCCCAGGTCCTGCAGGGCGTGCACGTACACCGCCGGGTCGGGTTTGCTCGTGGGCTCCGGCAGGGAGTCCTCGGCGCTGTAGCGGCGCCCGGCCCCGAAGAACCCGGTGAGGCCGGTGACGTCCAGGCAGGCGTCCAGCCGGGTGGCGGCGCTCGAGGTCACCGCTGCGAGCGCGAAGCGTTCCGCCAGCCGCACCAGCGGGTCGTGCACCGCGGGGTCCCGGTGCAGCACCGTGCGCAGGTGGGCGGTGACGACGTCCTTCTCCTCGGTCACCCAGTGCTCCAGGTCACCGCGGGCCAGTTCGCGCCCGTAGCCGCGGGCCAGCTCCTGCGCGGCGGCGCGGAAGTTCTTCCCGTTGGTCATGGACTGCAGCTCGGCGGGGGAGTACGGGCGCTGCGCGCCCAGCTCGGCCAGGAACCGGTTCGTCACGTCCGCCGAGGCGGCGTACGCGGGCTCCTCCGACGGGAACAGGGTCCCGTCGGCGTCGCACAGCAGCGTCGTCACCCCGGTGGGGTCGAAGCCGGTGGAGCGGTCGGTCACGCAGCGCCCTCCTCGTCGAGCGTCAGGTACAGCTGGATCACCTCTCGCGGGCCCTGCTCCTCCAGGGCCCGCAGCGCCACCTCCACGGAGGCGACGAAGTGCTCATCGCGGGAGAGGCTGTCGAACACCGCGCTCTCGCTGAGCAGGGCCTCGGGTTCCACGTCGCCCTCGCGCGCCAGGCCCACGAGGCGCTCGGACATGGGGCCATCCACCGGGAAGTCCTGCCCGGCGTAGTCGTACCCGCGCAGGAACCGCATCCAGCCCGCCACCGCGAGCACCAGGAGCTGGTGGGGGCGGTGCTGCTCCAGCGCGGCCCGAACGGAGGGGAAGACGTAGTTCGGCATCTTGCTCGAGCCGCGCCGGCACAGCCGCAGGAGCTGATCGCCCATCCGCGGGTTCGCCAGGCGCTCCACGAGGGTGCGCTGGTACTCCACCAGGTCGATGCCCGGCACCTCGGGCAGCAGCGGGGCGACCTCCTCGCCCATGAGCCGCACCAGGTACTCGCGGAAGACGTCGTCGGCCATGAGCTCGTCGATGGTGCGGTACCCGGCGAGGTGGCCGAGGTAGCCGAGGGCGCAGTGGCTGGCGTTGAGCAGCCGCGTCTTCATCGTCTCGTACGGCACCACGTCGTCCACGAACTGCACCCCGACCTCCTCCAGCGGGGGGCGCCCGGCGCAGAAGGAGTCCTCCACGACCCACTGGGTGAACGGCTCGGTGATGACCGGCCAGCGGTCGTCCACCCCGGTGGAGGCGGCGATCGCGTCGCGCTCCTCCGGCGTGGTGGTGGGGGTGATGCGGTCGACCATCGAGCTGGGGAAGGTGACGTTCTCCTCGATCCAGCCCGCGAGGTCGTCGCCCAGGCGCTCGTCGCGCAGCCGGGCGAAGGACAGCACGGCGGTGCGGGCGGCCGCCCCGTTGTGCTGCATGTTGTCGCAGGACAGCACGGTGAAGGGGCCGGTGCCGGCGTCGCGGCGGCGGGCCAGCGCACCGGTGAGCAGGCCGAAGACGGTGCCGGGGCGCTCGGGGTGCTCCAGGTCGGCGCGGACGGCGTCGTCGTCGGCGTCGAACTCGCCGCTGTGCGGGTCGATCCGGTAACCGGTGCCGGTGATCGTCAGCGTCACCACACGGGTGCGCTCGTCGGCCAGGACGTCCAGCACCGCACCCGGGTCGTCCGCGGTCAGCAGGTAGCGGATCAGCACCCCCACCACGCGGGCGCTCTCCTGCTCGGCGCCGCGCTCGACGACCGTGTACAGCCGGTCCTGCGCCTGGAGCACCTCGCCGATCTGCGGGCTGTGCATCCCGACACCCACCAGGCCCCAGTCGCGGTGGCCGCGGCGGGCCAGCTCGTCCAGGTACACGGCTTGGTGGGCCCGGTGGAAACCGCCGACGCCGATGTGGACGACGGAGGGCACGAGCGCGGCGCGGTCGTAGCCGGGGACCGAGACGGCGCTCGGGAGGTCGTGCAGGGTGTCGTCCGACAGGGGGACGGCCCGGTCGAGACCGGGGGTGGGCGCATCGGCCAACGTCGCTCCTCGCAGAAGTGCCCGCGGTGCGGGGTGTGGTGCCCGCTGGCTTGGAGCACTCGTGTCGTACCCGCTGCGGTCGCGCCCAAACCCCCGGCGCCCGGGCGCATCGCCCGCCGTCGAACGGGTACGTGGGGGCGGAGGGTGGCACCGGCCGCCCCGACGGCACCCGAGGAGCGATCCGTGTCCGAGAACACCGCCGACCCCACCGAGGCGCCGTCGCGCCCGGAGCCGGAGCTCGAGGACGCCTTCGACCGGCTCGTCAGCGAGGGCCGCGACCGGCTGGCCCGCCCCCTGCTGCCGCTGGTGAGCACCGGGTTCCTCGGCGGCCTCGACGTCGGCACCGGAGTCCTGGCGTACCTGCTGGTCCTGCACGCCACGGGCAGCCACCTGCTCGCCGGCCTCGCGTTCTCCATCGGCTTCGTGGCGCTGCTGCTGGCGCGCAGCGAGCTGTTCACCGAGGACTTCCTCGTCCCCGTCACGGCCGTCGTGGCGCGCGAGGGCAGCGTCGTGTCCCTGCTGCGGCTGTGGGCGGTGACGCTGGCCATGAACCTCGTGGGCGGCTGGGTGGTCACCTGGCTGGTGGTGGCCGCCCTCCCCGACATGAACGGCACGGTGGTCGAGGCCGGCGCCCACTACGCCACGATGCCCATCGGTGTGCGCTCGTTCTGCCTCGCCGTCCTCGCCGGCCTCGTGATCACCTTGATGACCCGCATGCAGCACGCCACCGAGAGCACCGGGGTGCGGATCGTGCCGGCGATCCTCTTCGGTGCGCTGCTGGCCGGCGGGCAGCTCTTCCACTCCGTGCTGGACTCGCTGCTGGTGTTCGCCGCCATCCACGCCGACGCCCCCTTCGGCTACCTCGACTGGCTGCCGCGCCTGGGCTGGGCGGTCCTGGGCAACCTGCTCGGCGGCGTGGTGCTCGTGACCGCGGTGCGGCTGCTGCGGGTGCCGCACCGCGTCGCCGAGGCGCAGCGCGAGGCGGACTGAGCCGCGGACGGAGGCCTCGACGGCTACGATCGCCGTGTCGGGCCCTCCGGGCCCGGCTGGCCGGCATGGCGCAACTGGTAGCGCACCCGACTTGTAATCGGGCGGTTCTCGGTTCGAGTCCGAGTGTCGGCTCCCCACCACCGCGGATCAGCGTCGTCCGAGGACGACCGGCGAGGTCCCGTGCTGCGACGCTACGTGCTTGTCGGCACCGTACCCACCCCCAGGATGCCAGGGGCGCCAGAGCCGTGCACCCCGCCGTCGCCGTGTTCTGCAGGCACGGACTGTTCCCGGACGACGAGGGTTGAGCATCGAGTGGACCGCAAACAGTATTGGCATCCTTATTGAAAGTGCTAAGCTCCTCCGTACGCACGCCACCTGGTGCGAGGAGGAGTCGATGGCCGCCCTGCCGGAGGAGATCACCCGCGCACCCCTGCGGACCTTCAGGACCCAGGCCCTCGCGCACCGCTACACCCAGCCCGCCGTGCAGCTGCACCGCCTGCGCAAGCAGGGCCGGGTGCGCAGAGCCGCCCGCGGGCTGCACTACGCCGTCCCCGAAGGCGCCGCCGCTTCGTGGCGGCCCAGCCTGGAGGCGCTGGCCGCCGGGGTGGCCACCGCCCTGTACGGCGAGCGCGTGCCGGTCCTGATGCACCTGTCCGCCGCCCGCCTGCACGGGGCGACTCCGCGTGCCTTGGCTCGCGCCGTCGTCGCCGTACCGGGGCAGCACCCCGCCCTGGCCCTGGAAGACCGCGAGGACGCTCAGGTGCTGTTCGTCAAGCGCGACACCGACGCCCTTGATGCGCAGTCGATGAGCACCGACCTCGGCCCCGTCCTGGTCACCGGGCCGGAGCAGACGCTGCTGGACCTGGCCCGCCGCCCGGACCTGCTGGACCTGCCCGGCGAGGTGTCGGAGGCCGTGCGCGGGTTGTGGCCGCGCTGCGACGAGGAACTGCTCGAGCACCTCGCCGAGGGCCAGCGGGGACGCTCGGCGCTGCGCCGCGCCCGGCGGGTGCGCCAGGGCGCTCACTTCGACCCGGAGCCACGCGCCGCCGTGCACGGGGACGTCCGGGGCGCCCTCAGTGGTGACCTGGTGAGGACCGGCGGGTGCGCGTGACCGATGACGAGGAGGTCGCCGGCCTGCGGCTGCGCTACGAGCGGGCCGTGCCCGAGGGTGCCTGGTGGACGGACGTGACCTGGGGGCAGCCGGGCTGGATGGACGCCGCCTGGCTCGACGTGGCCAGCGCCTACGCCAGCACTCCCGCGGGCCGCGAGCACCTGCGGCGCGAGCAGGAGGAAGCACAGCTGGTCGGTCAGGACGCCGCAGCGGCACGCCTGACCGCGGCGCTGCTGCGCGGGGAGACCATCCAGGCGGAGCGTGAGGAGGCCCGGCGCCGCACGCTGGAGCGGCGCCCGCGCGCGCTGCAGCCGCAGGAGGTCATCGACGTGGCCGAGCGGTTCGGCGCTGCGCCCGAGCAGGTGCTGCGCGACCACGCCATCAGCCACGTCCTCGCCGCCTTGGCCACCGTGGACGGTGCGACCAGGCGCGACGGCGATCTGGTGTTCTTCGGCGGCACCGCGTTGGCGCGCACCGTGCTGCCCACGTTGCGCCTGAGCGAGGACATCGACCTGCTCACCTACGCCCCGCGCCGGGAGATGGCCGCGGCCATCGAGCAGGTCCTGCGGCGCTGCCTGCGGCGCACGCACGGCGCCTTGACCTGGGCAGGTCCCAGCCTCGGCGAGGTCGCCGACACCGAGGCGGCCGTGGCGGTCTTCGGTGACGTCCGGGTGCGCATCCAACTGCTGCCCGGTACGTCCTACCCGCCTTGGCCCCGGCAGGTGCGGGCGCTGCACCAGCGTTACTCCGATGCCCCGCCCGCATCCCTGGCCACGCTGAGCACCCCGGCTTTCGTGGCCGGCAAGGTGAGCGCCTGGCACGATCGACGTTCCCCGCGCGACCTGTACGACCTGTGGGCGCTGGGGTCGAGCGGCTGGTTCGACGCGGAGGCCGCGGCGTTGTTCACGCGTCACGGGCCGCTCGGACGCTCTGCACCCACCTTCACCCCGCCGCCGGACGAGGGTGCCTGGCGGACGGCCCTGGCTCACCAGGGCCGCATCCGCGTCGCGGCCTCCGATGCGGCGCGCGAGGTGGAGAGGATGTGGCGCTGGACCACGGAGAACGCCTGACGGCGAGGAGCGGGACGGGTGCAGCGTTTCGCCGGACCTGTCGTCCGCTCGTCACCTACCCCTGAACCTGCCCCCCGGGGCAGACGGTGGACTCCCGTTCCACCAGCTCGAACCCCACGGTCACGTCCCGGGGCTCCGCCGTCGGGTCGGCGATGCGCCGGGCCAGCAGTTGCACCGCCTGGTCGACGATCGCCTCGTGGTCCGGGGCGATGGAGGACAGCGACGGGATGTGGTACCGCGCGTCCTCGACGTCGTCGAAACCGACGACGAGGACGTCGTCGGGAACGCGGACGCCGTGGTCGGCCAGTCCGCGCACGACCCCGAACGCGAGCGTGTCGGTGACGCAGAAGACCCCGTCGGGGGTTTCCGGCTGCTGCAGCAGCAGCCGGGCGCAGTGCGCGCCTGCGGCCTGCGTGACACCGCAGTGGACCGCGGTGGCGTCCACCCCGCTGTCCCGGACGACGTGGCGGAAACCGTGGGCGCGCAGCGTGAAGGCGGGCCCCTCGGGGATCGCGATCCCCTCCAGGTCGTCCAGCGGAGGAGAGCCCACGATGGCGAGCCGGTGGCAGCCGCGCTCCACCAGCAGGCGGGTGGCGGCCTGCGCCCCCTCGACGTTGGGCATGCTGACGTGGTCGACGGTCTGGTGCAGCTCCTGCTCGCCGAGCACGACGACGGGGACCTCGCGGCTGAGGGCGTTGATCTCGCGCTCGGTCAGACCGAGGGCAGCGATGACGAGACCGTCGTAGGCGTTGAGCCGGGAGTCGCGGAAGGCGGCGAGCTCTCCCTCCCTGCTGGCGTGCGTCTCCTCCACCACGGTGGCCAGCCCGGCCTGGGAGAACGCCCGCACGAGCCGGTGGCTGAGCTGGCTGTAGTAGTGGCTGTCCAGGGTGGGGACCGCGATGCCGACGACGCCTGTGCGGCCCTGCCGCAGGCTGCGGGCCGCGACGTTGACCTGGTAGCCGAGGCGCTCGACGGTCTCCATCACCAGCTGCCGCGTGCGCGCGCTGACGGGGCGCCTGCCGGTGAGCGCGTTGGAGACGGTCATGGGGGAGACGCCCGCCTCCGTCGCCACGTCGCGCATGGTGACCACGCCACACCTCTCCTCGTGCCCTCGGCCGCCGCGATCGTCCGCGGGCGGGTCCGCGCTCTCGAATCTACAGGCGGTGCACGTGGGGCGAAACGCTTGACAGCGCCCGGCGCCGTCCTCACTATATCGATACACGCCGGTTCGACCGGGCTTCCGACGGAGGGGGTCCACCAGCACCGGCACGACGACGTCGACGGCGCCACCCTCGACGTCGGAGCTGCCGCACCGACCGGCCCACCGACCCCGTGAGGACCCCGTGCTCATCGACGACGAACGAGCCGCCGCAGCGCCGGCCACCGCACCCCCCGCCGCGGCCGCCGCGAGCGTGCTGGGCGCCGCCGCCGCTCCCGCCCAGCGGGTCCAGGCGGTGCTGGACGTGGACCTGCCCGGCCCGCGCATCAACCGCCACCTGTACGGCCACTTCGCCGAGCACCTCGGCCACTGCGTCTACGGCGGTTTCTGGGTGGGGGAGGACTCCGAGGTCCCGAACGAGGCCGGCATCCGCCTCGACGTCGTGGAGGCGCTGCGCGCGCTGGACATCCCCAACCTGCGCTGGCCGGGGGGCTGCTTCGCCGACACCTACCACTGGCGCGACGGCGTCGGCCCGCGCGAGCAGCGCCCGACGATGGTGAACTCGCACTGGGGCGACGTCGTGGAGGACAACTCCTTCGGCACCCACGAGTTCATGGCCCTGTGCGAGCTGCTGGGCGCCGCCCCGTACGTCTCGGCCAACGTGGGCAGCGGCACGGTGCGCGAGGCCGCGGAGTGGATCGAGTACCTCACCCGGGCCGACGACTCGCCCATGGCGCGCCTGCGGCGGGCCAACGGGCGCGACGAGCCCTGGTCCGTGCCCTTCTGGGGGCTCGGCAACGAGCCGTGGGGTTGCGGCGGGGGGATGGGGGCGGCCGCCTACGCGGAACTGGCCCGCCAGTTCGGCACCTACAGCCTCGACCACGGCGACAACCACCTGTACCGCATCGCCGCCGGTGCCGCGGACGCCGACTACCGCTGGACCGAGGTGCTCATGCAGAACCTCGGCCGCTACCTGGGCGCGGGCCCGGTCAGCGGGCACGGCACGAACACCTACCAGGCGATCTCGTTCCACCACTACACGATCACCGGTCCGACGTGGGACGAGAAGGGCTCGGCGACCGGCTTCGACACCGACGAGTACTACCGCACCATGCTCAAGGCCCGCGGGGTCGAGCGCATCATCGCCGGGCACGCGAACGTCATGGACGCCTACGACCCGGACAAGCGGGTCGGCCTCGTCCTCGACGAGTGGGGCACGTGGTTCGACGTCGAGCCCGGCACCAACCCCGGGTTCCTGTTCCAGCAGAACACGGTGCGCGACGCGCTCGTCGCCGCCGTCCACTTCGACGCCTTCCACCGCCACGCCGATCGTCTCGTGATGGCCAACATCGCCCAGACCGTCAACGTGCTGCAGGCGGTGCTGCTCACCGACGGCGACACGCTGGTCCTGACCCCCACCTACCACGTGTTCGCCATGAACAAGGGGCACCAGGACGCGACCTCCCTGCCGCTGACCGTGCGCGGGGCGGCCCCGAGCCGCCGCGCGGGCGAGGAGGAGCTGACGACCTTCTCCGCCTCCGCCAGCACCAAGGACGGGCAGGTGCTCGTCTCGCTGAGCAACCTCGACGCCGAGGCGCCCCTGGAGGTGGCGCTGCACGTGCGTGGCGGCACCGTCACCGCGCCGCACGCCCGGGTGCTGACCGCGGACCACGTCAGCGCCCACAACACCGCCACGTCCACCCCGGTGGCCGTGCGCGACCTCGACGAGGTGCACCTGCGCGACGGTGTCCTCACGGCGACCCTGCCGGCTCACAGCTTCGCCACCGTCACCTTCGCCACCGTCACCTTCGCCACCGGCGACTGAGACCCGCCGCGCCGGCCGCAGCCGCCGCAGTCCACCACGACTCCCCAAGGGAGGGGATCCCCGTGAACACCGTGCCCCTGCTGTCCTCCACCGCCTCCGCGCTCTCCCGCCGCCGCCTGCTGGCGCTGTCCGCGCTCGCCGGCGGTGCCGCCCTGACGGCCTCGGCGTGCTCGGGCGGCTCGTCCGCCTCGAGCGACCCGAACACCTTCGAGTTCTGGTCCTTCACCGGCATCAACCAGAAGGACTCCGTCGAGGAGTACAAGCAGCTCGCCCCCGAGGTCACCGTCAAGCTCACCGAGGTCGGCAACGCGCAGGAGACCGCGCAGGGCCTGACCACCGCCCTGGCCGGCGGCAAGGTGCCCGACCTGGTGCTCATCCAGGCCGGTGACCTGCCGAAGTTCATGATGAACCCCGGCAACTTCGTCGACCTCACCACGCTCGGCGCCGACGAGATCCAGGACGACTACGTGGAGTGGGTGATGGCGCAGGCCACCGCCCAGTCCGGGGAGATCATCGGCATCCCCACCGACGTCGGCGGCATGGGCATCGCCTACCGCACCGACCTCATGGCCGCCGCCGGGCTCCCGACCAACAGGGACGAGGTGAGCGCGCTGTGGCCGACGTGGGAGGACTTCATCGCCACCGGCCAGCGCTACACCGAGGCGACCGGCAACGCGTTCATCGACAACGCCGCCACGACGGTCTTCCTGCAGGCCGTCTCGCAGGGTGAGGAGCAGTACTACTCCAGGGACGGCGAGGTGGTCTACGCCACCAACCCCGTCGTCCGCGAGTCCTTCGACCTGGGTCTGCAGGCCATCGCCGCCGGCATCACCGCGAAGCTGGAGAGCTTCACCGAGGGCTGGAACGCCGGCATGGCCAAGGGGGCGTTCGCCGCCCTCGCCGCCCCGTCGTGGATGCTCGGCTCCATCCGCTCCGCGGCTCCCGACACCGCGGGCAAGTGGGACATCGCCACGATCCCCGGCGGCAGCGGCAACTGGGGCGGCAGCTACCTGGCGATCCCGGCGCGCGCGGCCAACCCGCAGGCGGCGTGGGACTACATCACGACGATGCAGTCGCCCGAGCAGCAGCTGAAGCACTTCATCGACGCCGGGTCGCTGCCCACCACTCCCGTCAACTACGACAAGCCGGAGCTGGTGAACCACACCGACCCCTTCTTCAGCGACGCGCCCACGGGCAAGATCTTCACCCAGGCCGTCCTGGGGCTGGAGCCCTTCGTCAACGGCCAGTACAACACCGAGATCAGCACCGAACTGCTCAACGCGCTCAACGGCGTCGAGGGCGACGGCGCTCCCGCCGACGCCGCCTGGGACACCGCCGTGCAGAACATCGAGACGGCGATCGGCGCCTGATGAGCGCCACCCTGACGCCCGGGTCGCTGCGGCCGGCCAAGCCAACCACAGCGACCCGGCCGGTGGAGAAGCGCTGGGAGCGGCTGGCGCCCTACGGGTACGTGGCTCCGTTCTACGTGCTCTTCCTCGTCTTCGGCCTCTTCCCGCTGCTGTTCACCTTCTACGTCGCGCTGTTCGACTGGAACCCGATCGGCGACAAGACGTTCGTCGGGCTGCAGAACTTCCGCGCGCTCGGCGACGACCCGCGCTTCTGGAACGCGCTGCGCAACACCTTCAGCATCTGGATCATCTCGACCGTCCCGCAGCTGATCATCGCGCTGATCCTGGCGCAGGTCCTGAACAACGCCTTCCTGCGCCTGGCCAACTTCTTCCGCATGGCCATGCTGCTGCCCTACATCACCTCGGTGGCGGCGACGGCGATCGTGTTCGCCCAGCTGTTCAACCGCGACTACGGCCTGCTGAACTGGTTCCTGGAGCTGCTGGGCTTCGGCCACGTCGACTTCATGTCCTCGGCCGTGGGCAGTCACGTGCTCATCTCGGCCATGGTCATCTGGCGGTGGTTCGGCTACAACACCCTGTTGTACCTGGCGTCGCTGCAGGCCGTTCCGCGCGACCTGTACGAGGCGGCCGCGGTGGACGGCGCGGGTCCCGTCAAGCAGTTCTTCCACATCACCCTGCCGTCGCTGCGCCCGGTGATCATCTTCACCGTCATCATGTCCACCATCGGCGGCCTGCAGATCTTCACCGAGCCGCTGCTGCTGTCCAACGGCACCCTGACCTGCGGCACGGCGCGCCAGTGCCAGACCCTCTCGCTGTTCCTCTTCGAGCAGGGCTTCGGGTCGTTCAAGTTCGGCTACGGCTCGGCCGTCGGCGTCGCGCTGTTCGCCATCATCGTCGTCGTGGCGTTCATCAACTTCCTGCTCTCGAGCCGTCTGGGGAAGAAGGGCTGACCATGGCCACCACCACCGACTCCCGTCGGAGCAGCGACGCCCGGCCGGTCGCGACCGCCCGTGGCCGGCGCAGGGGCATCGTGCGCGTGCGCTGGTACACCTACGTGATCCTCGGACTGGCGGCTGCGGCGTGCATCTTCCCGGTCTACTGGATGTTCGTCGTCTCCTCCGTCGGCTCCGAGGCGGCCACCCAGCTGCCGCCGCGCGTGGTTCCCGGAGGCAACTTCCCCGACCTGCTGAGGCTCGTCTTCGAGACCGTGCCGTTCGTGCGGTCGCTCATCAACAGCTTCATCGTCGCGGCCCTCATCGCCGTGGGGCAGGCGTTCCTCTGCTCGCTCGCGGGCTTCGCCTTCGCGAAGATGACGTTCCGCGGACGCGACGTGCTCTTTCTGATCCTCGTGCTGACCATGACGGTCCCGGCCCAGCTCGCCGTCATCCCGCAGTACATGGTCATCTCCACCCTGGGGTGGGTGGACACCCTGCAGGCGCTCGTCGTGCCCGGTCTGGTCAGCGCGTTCGGCATCTTCTGGATGCGCCAGCACATCAGCGCCACCATCAGCGACGAGCTGCTGCAGGCGGCGCGCATGGACGGGGCGAACTCCTGGCAGATCTTCGCCCGCATCGCCTTCCCCGTCGTCCGGCCGGCGGCCGCGGTCCTCGGGCTGCTCGGCTTCGTCAACGCCTGGAACGACTTCCTGTGGCCCTTCATCGTCCTGAAGTCCCCGGACATGTACACCGCGCAGATCGCCATCAAGGCCCTGCAGAGCAACATCTCCGTCGACCTCGGCCTCGCCATGGCCGGTTCGTTCCTGGTCACCATCCCGCTGCTCGTCCTGTTCGCCTTCTTCGGCAAGCAGATGGTCTCCGGCATCATGGACGGTGCCTTCAAGGGGTGAGCCGGCGGTGCAGCCGACCCACCCCCCTCACCCTCCCCGTGCACCCCGAAGGACGGTCATGACCGACGACACCCCCGTGCTCGACGACACCCAGGTCGAGCACTTCCTGGACACCGGCTACGTGGTGGTCCCGGGCGCCTTCGACCCGGCCGCGGCTGCCGCGTGGGTCCAGCGCGGCTGGCAGCGCCTGGGCGTGGACCCGGACGACCCGGGCACCTGGGACCGCCCCCGGGTCCACCTGCCCTCCGAGGAGCACGTGGACGCTGCGGAGTTCGCCCCGCGCGCCTTCGCCGCGGCGTGCCAGCTGCTCGGCGGTGCCGAGCGGGTGGAGCTGCCCTGGCGGTGGGGCGACGGCTTCATCGCGAACCTCGGCGTCGGCGCGGACGAGCCGTTCCGCGAGCCGAGCGCCGCGGTGCCCGGCTGGCACAAGGACGGGGACTTCTTCCGGCACTTCCTGGACTCGCCCGAGCAGGGCCTGCTGACGATCGTGCTGTGGACGGACGTGCACAGCCGCGGCGGGGGCACCTTCGTGGCCACCGACTCCGTCGGCGTGGTGGCCCGGTTCCTGGCCGAGCACCCCGAGGGGGTGCTGCCCGAGCAGCTGCAGCAGACGCGGCTGATCGAGCGGTGCCGGCGGTTCACGGAGATCACCGGCCGGGCCGGGGACGTGGTGCTCATGCACCCGTACGTGCTGCACGCCACCTCGCAGAACGTGCTGCGCGCCCAGCGGCTGATCACCAACCCGCCGATCGCGCTGCGCGAGCCGCTGCGCTTCGACCGCGCCGACGCCGCCGAGCACTCCCCGGTGGAGCGGGCGGTGCTGCGCGGGCTCGGCGTGGAGCGCCACCCCTTCACGCCCACCGGGCCGCGCGAGGCCGTCGTGCCCGAGCGGCTGCGCCACCCGCACCAGGCGGAGCCCGCGGCCCGCTGAGCACCACACGGAGGGGTGTAGCGATACACCCCTCCGCGTGCTTCCCTTGCCCCCCTACCGCCGCACCGCCGCGGCACAGCGCAACGGAGCCCTCCATGACCGCCACCCCGGCCACCCGCCGCTCGTTCCTCGCCCTGGCCCTGGCCACCCCGCTGGCCGCCTCAGCCCTCGCCGCCTGCGGGTCCTCCGGCCCCGGGCAGGCCTCCAGCGGCGGGGCGACCATGTGGATCCTGACCGGGCAGCCCGGGGAGGGCATCCGCACCGACGCCGTCGACACCTTCAACGAGGCGAACGGCGACCAGGAGATCACCCTCACCGCCTTCCAGAACGACGCGTACAAGGCGAAGATCCGCACGGCCATCGGGGCGGACCAGGCGCCCACGATCCTGCCCACCTGGGGCGGGGGCGGCCTGCGCGACTACGTCAGCAACGGCAAGGTGGAGGACCTCACCCCGTTCTTCGAGGAGAACGCCGACCTGAAGGACAAGCTGTTCTCCAGCGCCTTCGCGGCGGCGACCGTCGACGGCAAGATCTACGCCGTCCCGTGCGAGGCGGTCACCCCGATCGTCTTCTACTACAACAAGAAGCTGTTCGACCAGGTGGGTGCTCAGCCGCCGGCCACCTGGGACGACCTCATGGCGCTGGTGCCCGTGTTCAAGGGAGCGGGCATCGCCCCGGTCTCCCTGGGCGGGCAGTCCCGGTGGACGAACATGATGTGGCTGGAGTACCTGTACGACCGCATCGGCGGGGCCGAGCTCTTCCAGGCCATCTACGACGGCGAAGCGGACGCGTGGTCGCGCCCGGAGTCGCTGGACGCCCTGACGAAGGTACAGGACCTGGTGCGCGCAGGGGGTTTCGTCGACGGCTTCGCCTCCATCGCCGCCGACTCCAACGCCGACCAGGCCCTGCTCTACACCGACAAGGCCGCCATGATGCTGCACGGCGCCTGGACGTACGGGTCCATGAAGGCCGACGGCGGCGACTTCGTCACCGGTGGCCAGCTGGGGTACGTGAACTTCCCCACCGTCACCGGCGGCAAGGGGGACCCGGCCGCGACGGTGGGCAACCCGTCCGGGTACTACGCGCTCTCCGCCACGGCCACCGACGAGGCGAAGGCGGCCGCGCAGGAGTTCCTCGCCGAGGGACTGGTGACCGACGCCACCACGGACGCCTGGATCGCCGCCGGCTCGGTGCCCATCGTCGTCGGCGCCGACAGCCGCTTCGGCGACTCCGAGGACGCCGAGTGGCTCCAGTTCGTCTACGACCTCGCGTCCGGCGCGCCGACGTTCCAGCAATCCTGGGACCAGGCGCTGTCGCCGACCGCCGCGGACGCGCTGCTGGAGAACATCGAGAAGCTGTTCACCCTCAGCGTCACCCCGCAGCAGTTCGCCGACGCGATGAACGCCACCACCGCTTCGTGACCACCCCCGCCCACCCCCTCGCGCCCTCGCCGCAGCCGGCGGCGGCGCGGGGGGCAGGCGTGCGGCGACTGGCCCCCGTCCCCCTCGGCGGGCACCGCGGTGAGGACACCGCCGTGACCACCTGCACCGGTGCCGGCGGCGAGCTGCTGCTGCGCAACGTCACCGTGCCCACGCTGACCCCCCACCTGCCCGACCCGGCGACGCGCACGGGAACCGGCGTCGTCATCGCCCCCGGCGGCGCCCTGCACGTCCTGGCCGCCGACCACGAGGGCGACCTGGTGGCGCAGCGGCTCGCCGAACGGGGGATCGCCGCGTTCGTGCTGCGCTACCGGCTCGTGCCCACCCCCATCGACGAAGCGGCTCTCGCCGCCGCGGTGCGGCGCCTCGGCGACCGCGCCACCTCGCGGAGGTGTCGCGGGAGCGGCGGCCGCACGCCCTGGCCGACGGCGGCGCCGCGCTGCGCCTGGTGCGCCGGAACGCCACCGCGTGGCAGGTGGACCCGGACCGGGTGGGTCTGCCCGGCTTCTCCGCCGGCGCGGTCTACCCGGCGTGGTGGGGCGCGGTGCGGGCGGCCCGCCGTCCCCCCGGGCCGCCCCGGGCGCCTCAGCGCTTGAGCGACCCCAGCAGCCCGGAGGCGACCTGCCCGGCCTTCTGCTGCTCACCCTGCTGCGCGCCCATGACGAGCAGCACCCCGGTCAGCACGGGGATGCTCCACTGCAGCACCTTGAGGCGCTTCTGCGCCTTCGCGATCTCCTGGGGGGTGCCCTGCGCCGGGTCGACGCCGGATTCGGCGGGGGCGTGGGAGTCCTTGCCGAGCTTGGCGCCCTGGGAGCCGGAGTAGGCGGTGACGCCCATCGCGGCCAGCGTGACGGCGGACTTCAGCACCGTGTTGCCGCGGGTGCCGGACTGGCCGA
The DNA here is from genome assembly GCF_037154035.1 of Kineococcus sp. G2. Classification (NCBI taxonomy): domain Bacteria; kingdom Bacillati; phylum Actinomycetota; class Actinomycetes; order Kineosporiales; family Kineosporiaceae; genus Kineococcus; species Kineococcus sp. G2. The sequence goes on from NZ_JBBBEM010000016.1 coordinate 25,752, forward strand.
CGACGCGCCCGCGGTTGCCGAGGATGAGCCCGATGCCGCCGATGCTGTGCACGGCGATCGCGGCGGCGTTGACCGGCGCCCACCGCGCCCAGCCGGCGGTGGCCACGTGCGTGCGGTCGCCCGGGTCGGAGACGGCGGCGGAGGCGCCGTTGAGGCCGACCGCGCCGAACAGCGAACCGCCGAACCACGCTGCGAGGCCGATGTCGTGCAGGGAGCGGATGACGGTCTGGCGTTCGGACACGAAGGCCTCCTCGGTGCTGGGTCCGCCCCTCGCGGACGCGAGGGGGTGAGGCGTCCACTGTGGCCCAGGACGGGGCGGCGCGCCCCCCGGCGCGGCAGCAGGCCCGGCGCCGGCGTGCGGGGGCGGGGCAGGGGCGTCCTGGCTACGGTGGTGCGGCCAGCCGACGACGGAGAGGACGCAGTCATGAGCACCGGACCCGACGGCGCACCGGTTCCCCGGGAGGCGCCCGCGCCCCCCGGCTCGGACCTGCCCGCGGTCGTCGACGAGATCCAGGAGCGCGTGGACGCGGAGGTGCGCCGGGTCGCCGCGCGCAGCCGCGAGGAGGACGGCACCTCCGCGCCGTCGGGTGACGTCGTGCCGGACGGCGCGGAGGGGGACCAGGACGGCGGCGGTGGTGCGCCGCTGTCCGAGCCGACCGACTGACCCCCTCGCCGGGGCTGCGGGGCGCGGGGGCCGCCGTCAGGCGCCCGCCGCCACCCGCGCCGCGTCGTAGGGGGCCAGGAACCCGCACATCCCCAGCGTCGTGGATTCCGGGCGCTCCAGCCGGGTCACGACACCGTCGGCGAGGTGGGCGTGCTCGCCCCGCTCGAGGGCGTCGATCTGCTCGCCCGTCCGGCGGGCCACTGCGGCCGCCCCGCGCTGCCAGCGCTCGCGGAACCGCCCGGTGCGCGGGCGCACCAGTGCCGCGGCGGCGGCGTGGAACTCCGCGAGCGCGGTGGTGTCACCGGCGCGGGTGCGCCGCAGGATCTCGGTGAAGCCCTCGACCGCGAGGTCGCGGCGCTCGCGCGCCCGCTGCGGCGACGGGACGCCGTCGGGACCGGCGAGGGACGCGGCCCGCCGGTAGGCCTCCTCGTCGCGCAGGTGTTCCGGCGGGAACGTCATGACCGCGTCGCCGGCCTCCGGCAGGCCGGAGTTCTGCATGACGACGACCACCTTGAGGTCCTCGACGTCCACCGCGCGGTGGATCGTGCCGGGCGTGAACCACACCACGTCCCCGGGGTTCAGCGGGTGCTCGGCGTACCCGGACGCCGTCAGGGTGTGCAGCTCGCCGCGGCCGCCGACGACGACGTACGCCTCCGTGCAGGTGGTGTGCAGGTGCGGGGAGCCGCCGTGCAGGTCGTCCGCGGTCTCCCACGGGTACACGTTCAGCTCGGACAGCCCGACCGCGCCGGGGAACTCCGGGACGCCCGCCGTCACCGGTCGGTGTCCAGGGCGTTCGCCGCGGCGACCGCCTCGATCTCCTCCCGGCCCCAGACCCGGTCGCCGACGACGACGCGGTGCCGCAGCCGCAGCGACTCGCCGTCGGCGAGGACGACCTCGTCGGAGAACGCGAACGACGGGGCGATCGCGGGGAACGGCTGGTGCCGCACGAACCAGTGCAGCGGCACCGACGGGTTCGAGGTGGTCGACGCCGACCCGGCCAGGACGAGCAGCGTGCCGCCGCCGTCCACCTCGTCGTGGGTGGCGGAGTACGCCAGCCACGGGCTGGAGGTGCCCATGGCGTCCTCGCCCTCGCGGTCCGGGGTGGTGATGGCGCCGCCGGTCCAGCCGCGCGGGCCGCGCCAGAAGAACCCGGTGTACCCGGCGGCGGGGCGCCCGTGCGTGGTGGGGCTGCCCAGTTCGAGGGGCTCACCGCGCGTGTTGGTGATCTCCGTGCTGAAGTCCAGGGTCCACGTGCCGCGGTCGGTGTCCACGGACCCGAAGGCGTGGGTGCGGACCTCGCGCGCCCACTCCTGCCCGGTGGAGGCGATCCACGTCAGCCGCTCGGTGAACGTCACGGCGTCCGCGGTGGCCTCCACGGCGTCGAAGGCGTCGTGCCGCATCCGCCCGACGTTGTCGAGGGGGACGTAGCCCTGCCCGTGCACGTAGGTTCCGCCGCCCCAGAAGTTCTGCCCCGACACGTGCGAGGCGGTCATCTGCAGGCCCTTGTGCCAGCGGTGGTCGTTCGGGCGGTAGGCGGTGACGACCGCGCCGTCGAGGGTGCGCAGCGGGTGCAGGTACGGCTTGCGGGACTCGTTCGCGGCGAAGTCGCCGTCGTGGACGTAGGTGGCGATGTCCACGTCGCCGGCGCGCACGACGAGGCGCCCGGGCGTCGTGTCGTCCAGCGCGAGCGCCGTCGCCGCGGTGGTGGTGCTCATCGGGGGTGGGGTCCTCTCAGGCAGTGGCAGGGGTTCAGCGGGCGCTGGGAATCCGGGCCCAGGGGGCGCCCGTGCCGTCCATGCGGGCGGCGAACGGGTCCTCGGCGTCGATCTCACCGCGTCGCACCGGGGCGCCTCCGGTGAAGGCGGAGCGGTAGATCGCGGCGACCAGTTCGAGGGTGTCGCGGGCGCCCGCCAGCGGCACCGGGGGCACCTCGCCGGCGTCGAGCGCGTCGAGGACGGCGCGGAACTGCGCCTCGTGGCCGCTGCGCACCCCCTGCGGTTCGCGCGCCCACGCGGTGGCGGCGGCCTCCTCGTGGCCGGGAGCGGCGGTGACGGTGAAGTCGTCGTCGCCGTAGCCGTACAGGTGGTGCACCTCCACGGTGGCCAGTTCCAGGTCGAAGCGCAGGATCGTCGTCTCGCGCGGGGAGACGACGGAGTTCACCACGCTGGCCAGCGCCCCGGACGCGAAGCGCACGGTGGCGACGGAGACCTCCTCGGTGCTCGTGGGCCGCGAACCCTGCGAGGCCATCGCGCTGACCTCCTCCCACGGCCCCAGCACCGACAGCAGCACGTCCATCTGGTGGATGCCGTGGCCCATGGTGGGCCCGCCGCCCTCGACCTCGAAGGTGCCGCGCCAGGGGACCTGGAAGTACTCGTCGGGGCGGTACCACTGGGTCAGGCAGGTGGCGACGAGGGGACGGCCCAGGGTGCCGTCGGCGACGATCGAGCTGAGCCGGCGGATCCCGGAACCGAACCGGTGCTGGGAGACCACCGCCACGGAACCCGTCGAGGCCGCCTCGGCGGCCAGGAGCCGGTCGGTCTCCGCCAGGGACAGGGCGATGGGCTTCTCCACCACGACGCTCGCCCCGGCGGCCAGGGCCTGCTCGGCCACGGGCACGTGCGCGCTCGGCGGGGTGCACACGTGCACCAGGTCCACGCGGGTGTCGGCCAGGACGTCGGCCAGGTCGGTGGCGGCGCGCGGCACGCCCCACTGCTCGGCGAACGCCTGCGCGCGCCCGGCGTCCACGTCGACCGCGGCCACGAGGCGCACCCGGTCCCCCAGCGCGGTCAGGGCGCGGGCGTGGGCGGCGGCGATGCCGCCGGTGCCCACGACGGCGACGGTGCGGGGGGACGGGGTGCTCGTCACGGGGACTGCCTCCAGGGCGGTGCGGGGTGGGGGTGGGGGTGGGTCTCAGGCTGAGGCCACGTTGGCCTGCAGCTCCGCGACCATGGCCTCGGCGGCCGCCTGCGGTGTCTGCGCGCCGAACAGCACCTCGGAGCCGTAGCGGTTGACGAGGTCCTGGACGGTGCTGGCGCCGGGGGGTGCGGCAGGCGGTGCGGGCACGACGACGTCCTCGAGGGACTCCACGTACTCCGCCGACTGCGCGTCGGACGGCTGCAGCAGCGGGGTGATCCGCTCGCGCAGCTCGGGGTCGCTGGGGATGCCGCGCTCGGTGAGGAGGATCTCCGCCGCCTCGGGGGAGTTGGAGAGCCAGTCCACGAGGGTCGCCGCGGCCTCGGGGTTCTCGGAGCGCGAGGAGATGGACCAGAACATGGACGCCTTGTAGAAGAGGCCCGGAGAGCCGCCCGCCTCCTGCAGCGGCGGCCGGAGCAGCACCATCTCCTGGCCGGCGGCGGAGGACAGCGCGGTGACCTGGTTCGCCCACCACACGGCCATGGCCGCGGTGTTGGTGGCGGTGCCGGACTGGCTGAGCCCGGCCGCCTGCCGCTCGACCGCGAGGGTCGCCGGGGCGGCCGCACCGGACTGGATGGTGTCCAGGTTGTACTGCCACCAGGAGGCGACGTGCGCGGGGTCGAGGGTGACCTCGGTGCCGTCGCCGTAGAACTCGCCGCCGAGCTGGGAGACCCACAGCTGCAGGCTGGCCTCGTCCAGGCCCATGGTCTGCCAGCCGCGCACGTCCGGCTGCCCGCTCTGCGAGATGCGCAGGGCGATGTCGGCCGCCTCCTGCCACGTCCAGGTGGTGTCGTCCGGCAGCGGCACGCCGGCCGCCTCGAAGATCGCGGGGTTGGCGACGATGACGTGCGCGTTGACGCCGACGGGGACGGCGAACAGCCCGTCGTCGGTGCGGCCGGTGTCCAGGGTCTCCGACGGGATGCCGCTGGTGTCGATGTCGGTGTCGGCGAGGTCCAGCAGGGCACCGCGATCGGCGTAGGAGCGCAGCTGCAGGACGTCCATCTGGATGACGTCCGGGGCGTCGTTGGCGGCGACGTTCGTGGCGAGGCGGTCCCAGTAGCCGGACCACTCGGTGAACTCGCCCTGGACGGCGATGTCGGGGTGCTCCGCCTGGAACGCCTCGATGGCGCGGTTGGTGATCTCGTGGCGGGCGTCCGAGCCCCACCAGGTGAAGCGCAGGGAGGCGCTGCCGTCGGCGGTCTCGGAGCCGCCGCCGCAGGCCGCCAGGCCCGCCGTGAGCGCTGTGCCGGTGAGGCCGGCGCCGAACGCGCGGCGGGTCAGGGGGCGGCGGAACGCGGTCGATGTGCCCGGCGTCGTCGACGGAGTCATCGTCTCTCCTCAGGGGTCGTGGTGGTTCGCGGGGACGGGGGTCAGGCGGACTCGATCTGGCCCGTCAGGTCGTCGACGAAGGCCTGCGCGGCGGCGTCGGGCGACTGGCGGCCGAACAGCACGTCGGAGCCGATGCGGGTCATGATCTCACCGGAGGACGATCCGCCGACCGGGGGGATCGGCGGGGCCGGGTTGACGACGTCCTCGATGGAGTTCACGTACTCCAGCGCCGCCCGGTCGGTGTCGGAGAGCTTGTCGACGATGCGCTCGCGGAAGGCGGGGTTCGCCGGGATGCCGCGCTCGGTGAGCATGAGGTCGGCGACCGCGTCGGCGGTGGAGAGGTAGTTGATGAACCGGACGGCGGCCTCGGGGTGCTCCGTGCGCGAGGACACAGCCCAGTACATGGAGGCCTTGTAGTACAGGCCCGGGTCGCCTCCGGGGCTCTGGGCGGGCGGGCGCAGCAGGACGAGGGGCTGCCCGGACGCCTTGGCCAGGGCGGTGAGCTGGGTGGACCACCACGGCGCGAAGGCGACGGTGTTGGTCGCGGTGCCGGACTGGTCCAGCGCGGAGGAGGTGGGGTTGCGCTCGATCGTCAGGGTGACGGGGGTGCCGGCGCCGGAGGCGGCCAGGCCGAGGTGGTACTCCCAGAAGGAGGCGAGGGTGTCCGGGTTCAGGCCCACGCCGCCGTCCTCGGTGAACAGGGTCTCGCCCATCTGCATGGCCCAGTTCTCCATGGGCGGGCCCTGCACGCCCTCGGTCTGGATGCCGTAGACGTCCGGCAGGCCGGCGTCGGTGACGGCCTTGCCCAGGCGCGCGTACTCCTCCCACGTCCAGGTCTTGTCGTCCGGCAGCGGCACGCCGGCGGCCTCGAGGATCTGCGTGTTGGTCACGATCGCGTGCGGCACGACGCCCTGCACGATCGCGTACAGACCGCCGTCGGACTCCCCGAGGGCGAGGTCGCCGTCGGAGATGCCGCCGGTGTCGAGGCCGTCCTCCTTCGACAGGTCCAGCAGCGCGCCGCGGTCCGCGTAGGACTTCAGGTAGGCGGCGTCCATCTGGATGATGTCGGGCGAGTCGTTGGCCGCGGTGGTGGTGGCCAGGCGGTCCCAGTAGCCGGACCACTCGGTGAACTCGCCCTCGACCACGACGTCGGGGTTCTCGGCGTTGAAGGCCTTGATGATCTCCTGCGTGTACTCGTGACGGGCGTCGGAGCCCCACCAGGTGAAGCGCAGGTGGGCGGGGCCGGAGTCGCCGCCGCCGGAGCCGCCGCCGCAGGCGGTGAGGCCGGCCGTGGCGGCGGCGCTCGCGGCGAGGCCGCCGAAGGTGCGCCGGGAGACGGTGCGGGGGCGCTGTCCGGAGTCGCGCACGGGAGCCGTCCTTCCGCCGGGCGTCGCTGCCCGGCACGTCGAGAGGGGTGGGGGCGAGGCTACTTGCCGCCGGTGGTGGCGATGCCCTTGATGAGGAACTTCTGGCCGAAGAGGAAGGCCAGGAAGATGGGGGCCAGGGACACCACGCTCATCGCGAACAGCGAGCCCCAGGAGGACTCGGAGGTCGCGTCGATGAAGGAGCTCAGGGCGACCGGGACCGTGTACATGTCCGGGGAAGTCAAGAAGATCAGCTGGCTGAAGAAGTCGTTCCAGGTCCAGATGAACGTGAAGATCGCCGTGGTGGCCAGGGCGGGGACCATGAGCGGCAGGATGATCCGCCCGAAGATGCGGAAGTGGCCGCAGCCGTCGATGCGCGCCGCCTCGTCCAGCTCGCGCGGGATGCCGCGGATGAACTGGACCATGAGGAAGATGAAGAAGGCGTCCGTGGCGAGGATCTTCGGCACGACCAGGGGCAGGAAGGTGTTCAGCCACTCCAGCTGCGAGTAGAGGATGTACTGCGGGACGATCACCACGTGGATCGGCAGCATGATCGTCATGAGCATGACGGCGAACAGCGTCTTCTTGGCCAGGAACTCCATGCGGGCGAACGCGTAGGCGGCCAGCGAGCAGGAGACGAGGTTGCCCAGGATGCAGCCGATCGCGATGATCGCCGAGTTGACCATGTAGTGGCCGAACGGTGACGCCAGCGCGCTCCAGCCGTCGGAGTAGTTCTGCGGCTGCGGGTCGGAGACCCACAGGCCGGAGGCTTGGAAGATCTGGTCCTGCGAGCGCAGCGAGCCGGCGATCATCCACAGCACCGGGTAGAGCATGACGAACGCCGTGAGGATCAGGGCGGCGTGCTTCAACCCGGAGCGGAAGCGGCTCGGCCACGGGGCCTCGTCGCGCCCCCCGGGGGCGGGGACGGCGGCAGGGGCCTTGGCGCCGCGGCGGGTGGAGGACAGCTCAGTCGTCATAGAACACCCACATCTTCGACGCGTAGAAGTTGATGGCGGTGAAGACCCCGATGATGATCACGAGGAACCAGGCGAGGGCGGATGCGTAGCCCATGTCGAAGTTCTGGAAGCCGCGCTGGTACAGGTACAGCGTGTAGAACATCGTCGAGTCGCTCGGGCCGCCGGTGCCGCCGGAGACGACGAACGCCTGCGTGAACGACTGGAACGCGTGGATCAGCTGCAGGACCAGGTTGAAGAAGATGATGGGGGTCAGCAGCGGCAGGGTGATGGAGCGGAACTGCCGCCAGCGACCGGCGCCCTCGGTGGAGGCGGCCTCGTAGTACATGCGGGGGATCTGCCGCAGGCCGGCGAGGAAGATCACCATGGGGGCGCCGAACGTCCACACGTTGAGGATGATGATGGTGCCCAGCGCGGTGGAGGGGTCGGAGATCCACCCGCGGCCGTCGATGCCGACGAGCGCGAGGACCTGGTTGACCAGGCCCTGGGTGCCGAAGATCTGCCGCCACAGCACCGCGATCGCCACCGAGGAGCCCAGCAGGGAGGGCAGGTAGTAGATCGAGCGGTAGATGGGCAGCCCGCGCAGCCCGCGGTCCAGCAGCACGGCCAGCGCCAGCGCCAGCGCCAGCTGCAGCGGCACGGAGATGAAGACGTAGAGGAACGTCACCTTCAGCGAGTTGTGCAGCCGCTCGTCCGTGAGCATCCGCTGGAAGTTCTCCAGGCCGGCCCACTCCGGCGGCTGGATGAGGTTGTAGTCGGTGAACGACAGGTACAGCGAGGCGAGCATCGGGCCGATCGTGATGACGAACAGCCCGGCGAACCAGGGGAGCAGGAAGAGGTAGGCGACCTTCGTGTCGCGCTTGTCCGTGCTCTGCTGGCCCTTGAGCGTGCGCAGCTCCCCGAGCGCGCTCATCGGAGCCACCTCGCTTGGCCGCGGGCTCGAACGTGGTCCATGGTCTCTCCAGTCGTCATCGACCGTACGAGGGATAGCGCTTACCTCCGGGACGATAGCAAGCCGCCCCGCCCGGTGGAAGGGATGTCGCCGGTGCGTCGCGGCTGGCTGCCCCACCGGGCGGGGTGGGAGGCTGGCGGCGTGTCGACGCGAGACGAGATGCCGGGCCTGGACGAGCTGCGCGAGACGGGCGAGCGGGCCCTGCGCGGCCTGCGCGGGCCCCTGGAGGAGTGGTTGCGCGAGCGCGCCGTCGTGGACGAGGAGGTCGGCGCCGACGGCGTCGTCGACGCGCTCGCGGCCTCCCTCGGCGGCCTGGTGGCCCTGCGCCCACCGGCGCGCGAACCCGTCGTCACGCGCTTCTCGCCGGAGGAGGTGGAGGCGCTGACCGGCCGGGTGCTGCCCGCGCTGGCGCGCAGCACCGGGTCGCCGGAGCCGGAGGAGGTGGAGGCGGACCTGCGGGCGGTCTGGTACCAGTTCCTCGCCTTCCTCGCCGAGACCGGCCGCTGGAGCGGTCCGGCCGGTCACCTGGAGACGTGCCTGCTCATCCTCGGCCCCGAGGAGGTCGACCTGGTGCAGGTGCTGCAGGAGGCCGCCGAGGGCGTCGGGGCCGAGGAGGAGGACGCGGCCGTCCTGGGCTCCTTCCCCGTGCGCGTCGCGAGCGCCGTGCTGGCCCACGTCGGCGAGGGCGTCGCCGTGCCCGACGACGAGGAGCTCGCGCCCGGGGACGTCGCGGCGCTGCTGAGCGCCCTGGAGCGGGAGGCGCCCGGCCCCGGGGCCCCGCACCTGGAGGACGTGCCGTGGTTGCGGCAGGTCGTCCTGGCGATGCTGGACCTGGAGCTGCTGGACGGCGAGGACGAGACCGCCCTGGCGCCCGGGCCCGAGGCGGGCGCCTGGCTGGGGGCGGACCCGGAGGCGCGCGAGCTGCGCCGCGAGCTGGTGGGCCGCTTCCTCCTGGACGACCCCGCGACCCTCGACGGCGGTTTCTCCGTCGCCGAGGCCGTGCTGCCGACGGTGCTGGCGGCCGCGGTGGCCGGCGACCCCCTGGACGAGGCGGCGCTGACCGAGCTCGTCGAGGAGGGGGCCGACCTCGGGCCGGCCGCCGCCGCAGCCGTGGGGGAGGTGCACGAGCGCCTGGCGGACCTGGCGTCCTTCGGCCTCGTCAGCGACCGCGCGCCCTGGACCGTGGAGCGCGGGTACTGGCCGGCGCTCGCCGCCGCGGTCGCCGCGGAGGAGGACGCCCCGGGCGGGCTGCTCGGCGGGGAGGACGAACCGCTGTGGTTCGACTCGGTCGCCGACACCCTCGGCCTGGGTGACGCGCAGAAGCAGCAGATCCGCGACATCCTCGGCGGCCGCTGACCCCCTCGGCCCCCGGGCGACCCCCGGCCGGGGCGGGCGCGCACCGCTTGACCGGCCGGGGTCGGGGATGTTCCACTCCAGGCGTTCCGGAACTGTTCCGGAAAGGATCACGAGCACCGTCGCCCACTGGATCCACCCCGAGGGGAACCCCCGCATGACTCAGCGCTGCCTGCGCGCCGGAGCCGTCGTCTCCGGTCTGCTCGCCGGGCTCACGCTGGCGGCCGTGCCGCCCGCGTCCGCCGCCGCCACCAGCACCGCGAGCACCACCGCCGCCACGGCCACCCCCACCCTGACCTCCACCTTCGACACCGGCCGGGACGGCTGGGGCCCGCGCGGCGGCGCGACGGTCGAGCAGGTCCCCGGCGCCGGCCGGGACGGCAGCGGCGCGCTGCGCGTGACGAACCGCACCCAGGGCTGGCACGGCGCCACCGTCGACGTCACGCCGAACCTGGCCGTCGGGCAGGCGGTCGCCGTCTCGTTCTGGGCCAAGCTGACCCCCGGGCAGGAACCGGCGTCGCTGAACGCCTCGGTGCAGCTCACCGCCGGCGGCTCGGACTCCTACTACGGCGTCGCCGGTGCCAGCGCCACGGTCGACGCCGACACCTGGACGCAGCTGAGGGGCACCTACACCCCCGGCACGGCAGCGACCCGCGCGCAGCTGTACGTCGAGGGCACCGCGGGCGTCAGCTTCCTGATCGACGACGTCCGCGTGGCCCCCTTCGCCGAGACGCCCCTCCAGGACGTGCCCGCCCTGAAGGACGTCCTCGGCGCGCAGGGCTTCGAGCACGTCGGCGTGGCCGTCGACCAGCGCGAGACCGCCGGTCGCGCCTCGCAGCTCGTGCAGAAGCACTTCAACGCGATCACCCCGGAGAACGACGGCAAGCCCGAGGCCGTCCAGCCCACCGAGGGCACCTTCGACTTCACCCGCCTCGACGCGCTGCTCGACTTCGCGGACCGCACCGGCACCCAGGTGTACGGGCACGTGTTCGTGTGGCACTCGCAGACCCCCGCGTGGTTCTTCCTCGACGGCACCCGGCCGCTGACGAGCTCGCCGGAGGACCAGGCGATCCTGCGCGGTCGCATGCAGGCGCACATCAAGGGCATCGCCGACCACCTGAAGGCGCGCTACCCCGACGGGAAGCACCCCATCTGGGCGTGGGACGTCGTCAACGAGGTGGTGGCCGACGGCGACAACGCCAACCCGCACGACATGCGCGACAGCCGCTGGTTCCAGGTGCTCGGCGAGCAGTTCGTCGACGACGCCTTCCGCTTCGCGGACCGGTACTTCCCGCAGCAGGAGCTGTTCATCAACGACTACAACTCCGAGATGCCGGAGAAGCGCGCCGACTACGTCGAGCTCGTCGGCTCGCTCATCGACCGGGGCGTGCCGATCGACGGCGTCGGGCACCAGGTGCACGTCGACTTCGGCCGCCCCGTGCAGTGGCTGGGCGACTCCCTCACGGCCTTCGAGCGCCTCAGCGCCCAGAAGGGGAAGCCGCTGCTGCAGGTCATCACCGAACTGGACGTCAGCACCTCGAAGCAGGTCGTCTCCGCCGACGTCGGCGGCGGCGGCACCCCCGCGCGCGCCACCGAGGACGACGCGGCCGCCGCCGCGGAGAACGGGTACTACTACCGCGACCTGTTCGACGTCCTGGAGGAGCACTCCGGCTCCATCGAGTCGGTGACCTTCTGGGGCATCAGCAACGCCCGCACCTGGCTGCGCACCTGGCCGATCGCCCGCCCCTGGGAGCAGCCGCTGCCCTTCGACGACGACCTGCAGGTCACCCCCGCCTACTGGGGCATCGTCGACCCCTCGAAGCTGCCGGAGCGCCCCGGGGACTTCCTCGCCCCGCGCATCGCGGCGAAGGACCCGGTGCGGGTGGCCTCCACCAGCCCGGCCGGCGCACGGGTGGACTACGCGCCGCCGGTGGCCGGCGACACCCGTGACGGGGTGCTCACCCCCGACTGCGCGCCCGCGTCCGGCACGTGGTTCGCCATCGGCACCACGACGGTGACCTGCTCGGTGTCCGACGCCGCCGGGAACGCGGCCACGCCGGTCTCCTTCGACGTGGTCGTCACCCCGCCGCCCACCACGACGGAGCTGTACCAGCAGGTGAACAACGGCCCCGTGGTGCGGGCCAACGCGAAGCAGACCGTCCAGGTCGTCGTCCAGCTCGGCAACCTCGGTTCCGGCAAGCTGCTGGGCAGCTCCTTCTCGTACAGCTGCACTCCCGTCGGAGACGCGCCGTTCGCGCTCGAGCTCGCCCCCGGGTCGGCGCGGCAGGTGAGCAACCGCGACTACGGCGCGGGCCAGAACGCGAACCTCACCCTGCGGGCGCGGCCCACCGCGACCGGCACCGCGACGTTCGACTGCACCGTGTCGATGACCGACGCGTTCGGCGCCCCCGTCAGCGCCACGACCCGCGTCACCATCGACGTGCGGCGCTGAACCGCACCACCGGGTGACCGGCGTCCGCGGGACGCCGGCCGGCGGGGCCCGGACCGCACGGCGGTCCGGGCCCCGCGCCCCGTCGTGCCCGCACCCGCCGCGCCGGGTGCCGCACCGACGGCGACGAGTTCGTGACAGCGGGCTCCGGGGTTGGTAGAACTGGCGCGTCGCACCCGGGCTCCGGGGCCGCGGCGCGCACCGTCCGCCACCGCGTCCACCGGAGGGACCATGGTCACGACCGTCGACGGCACCCAGCGCACCGGTGGGGCCGACGCCGCGGACGTCCCGGCGCAGGCCGCCCGCCTGCTCGAGCTCGCCCAGCGCACCGCCGACGCGGCGCTCGCCGACGCCCGGCAGCGAGCCGAGGCGATCGTCGCGGAGGCGGAGGAGCGGGCCCGCGCCACCGAGGAGAAGGCCCGCGAGGCCGCCCTCGCCCTGCACGTGGAGAGCCGCCGCCGGCAGGAGGAGGCCGAGCGGGCGATCGCCGAGATCGAGCGCACCCGCGCCGCCGCGCGCGAGCAGGCCCGCGAGCTCGCCGGCCGGCTGCTGGCGCTCGCCGAGGGGGACCCCGGCGCCGCGCCGGCGGCCGGCGCGGGAAGCTCCACCGTGAACCCCACCGAGGACACCGCCGAGGGCTCCGACGACCCCCGGGCCGTGGACGGCGCGGCGGCCGGCGCCCGGCCCGCCCCGGCCGCGGGCTGAGCGGGCCGGACGGGCCCCGTGGACGTCGCGGCCATGCGGGCCAGCTTCGCCAAGGCGGCCGCCGCCGGCGACGAGGCCCCGCTGTACTTCTACTCGCACCTGTTCCTGCGGCACCCCGAGACGCGGCCGATGTTCCCCGTCTCGATGGCCCACCAGCGCGACAAGCTGTTCAGCGCCCTGGGGCAGGTGGTGGCGCTCGTCGACGACCTCGACGCGCTGGTGCCCGTCCTGCAGGGGCTCGGGCGCGACCACCGCAAGTTCGGCACGCTCGCCGCCCACTACCCGGCCGTCGGCGCCAGCCTGCTGGCCACGCTGCGGCACTTCGACGACGCGTGGGACGAGGCCCTCGAACGCGATTGGGCCGCCGCCTACGACCTCGTCGCTCGGGTCATGGTGGAGGCCGCGGACGCCGCGGCCGACCAGCCCGCGTGGTGGGACGCCAAGGTCGTCGAGCACGAGCGCCGGTCCGTCGACGTGAGCGTGCTGCGGGTGCAGCCGCACGCGCCCCTGCCCGTGCGCGCCGGCCAGGCGATCTCGGTGGAGACGGAACTGCGCCCGCGCCTGTGGCGGTACTACTGCCCGGCGGGCGTGCGCGACCCCGACGGCGCGCTGGAGCTGCACGTCCAGGCCCACGCCGGTGGGCCGGTGAGCTCCGCGCTGGCCCTGCACGTGGGCGTGGGGGATCTGCTGCGGCTGGGGCCGGCGGTGGGGGAGCCGGCCCTGCTGCCGGGCTCGGACCGCGACCTGCTCGTGGTGGCCGCCGGTGCGGGTCTCGCGCCCGCGAAGGCGCTGGTCGCCGAGGTCGCCGCCGGGCCCCCCGGCCGCCGGGTCCACCTGTTCGCCGGCGCCCACGACGACGCGGGGCTGTACGACCTGCCGGACCTGCGCCGGCTGGAGTCCGAGCACCCCTGGCTGACGGTGACGCCCGTCGTCTCCGACGGGGGCCGCTCCACCCACCCGGTCGGCGACCTGCCGGAGGTGGTGCTGCAGCACGGCCCGTGGAACGCCCGCGACGCCCACGTGGCGGGGGACCGCCGCGACGTCGAGCGCACGGTCGAGCTGCTGACCGCCCAGGGCCTGCCGCGCGAGCGCGTGCGCGCGCAGGTGTTCGCCCCGAGCCGTTCGGGGCCCGACGTCGGAGGGAAGGTGTCGCGGTGAGCGACCAGGGAACCCCGCGCAGCACGCCGGCGGGCGCCGCACCGGCCGCCGCGGACGACGCGGCGCGCGGCGCCGATCTCAGCGCCGATCTCAGCGCCGACTTCGCCGTCGCCCCGCTGCTGCAGCGCGGCTACGACCGCGGCGAGGTGGACGCCTTCCTGGCCCGCGTGCGCAGCGAGGTGGGCAGGCTGGCCGCCGAGAGGACCGCCCTGCGCGAGGAGGTCCAGGCGTTGCGCCGCAGCGCGGTGGCAGCTGGTGGGGCGCCCTCCCCGCCCGACCCCACGGACCAGGCGGTGGGCATCCTCGCCGCCGCCCAGCAGACGGCCGACCAGTACGTCGCCGACGCCGAGAGCTTCAGCAGGATGCTGGCCACCCAGGCGCGCGAGCAGTACGAGAACCTCCTGCAGCAGGCCCGCGACGAGGCCGACGAGATCGTGCGGCGCGCCGCCGGCCGGGCCGGCGGCGAGCAGGGCGCACCGCTCGACCCGGAGGGTGTGGTCCCCGCGGCCGGGACCGCCGCCCCCGCGGACGGGCTGACGCCGGAGCAGGTGCAGGAGCAGGTCGTCTACCTGCAGGCGTTCGGGCGCGCCTGCCGCGCGCAGCTGCGCGCCTACCTGGAGGGCCTGCTGGAGGACGTCGAGGCGCAGTGGGGCAGGGCCGACCCCGCGGCCCTGCCCGAGGGTGTCCTGACCCGCCGGGACGGCGGCGACCACGACGGCGCACCCGCGGACGTGCCGCCGCCGGGGCGGGGTGGTGCGCGAGCAGCCGACGGCGGGCCGGCCGTCGTGGACCTCACCGGCGACGGGGCCGTGCCGACCCGCCGCTGAGAGCGCGGCCCCACCCCGGGACCCGGGAGCCCCGGTGGTCCGGCGGTCGCGTCAGGGCGTGAGGACCACCTTGCCGCGGCGCCCGCGCTCCTCGGCGGCGCGGTGGGCGTCGGCGGCGGCCTCCAGCGGGAACGTCCGCTCCACCCGGGTGCGCAGCCGCCCGGCCGCGACCTCGCCGACGAGCCGCTCCAGCAGGGGCAGGTCCAGGTCGACGAGCATCACCTCCTGGACGATCCCCGCCCCGGCGGGCGCGTCGGCCACGGGCCGGGTGCTGACCACCTTCCCGCCGCGCGCCACGGCCGGGAACAGCGCCTCACCCACGGGGACGGCGTCCACGACGGCGGAGAACTCCCCGACCCCGGAGTAGTCGGTGTCCCGGGGCAGCACGACGTGCGCGCCGATGCCTCGCACCCACTCCTCGTCGCCGGTGCCGGCCACGGCCGTGACGCGGTGCCCCGCCCGCACGGCCAGCTGCACGGCGTACCCGCCCACGGCGCCGCTGGCGCCGGTCACCAGCACCTGCGAGCCCGGGCGCACCGGGAGCCGGTCGAGCAGCTGCGCGGCGGTCAGCGCGTTCAGCGGGACCGTGGCGGCGTCCACGGCGCCCAGGCCCTCGGGGCGCGGCAGCACCCACTCCTGCGGGACGGCGATCCGCTCCGCGTAGGCACCGACGCGGCCGTGCACCGCGTACCAGGGGACCATCCCGACCACCGCCCGGCCCGGCGCGAACCGGTCCACGCCCTCGCCCACCGCGTGCACCGTCCCGGCGAAGTCCCAGCCCAGCACGTACGGGGGAGACGCGGAGTCCCCGACGGTCATGCCCTGCCGGGCTGCCAGGTCGGTGGGGTTCACCCCCGCGGCCTCCACCGCGACGACCACCTCACCGGTTCCCGCCACGGGCTCGGGCCGTTCCACCACCCGCAGGACCTCGGGACCACCGGGTTCGCTCACCTCGACGACGCGCACGCCCCCTGCCTACGCGCTCGCGGGTCCGCCCGCACCCCGAGCCGGCGAGAGCGCTCAGCCGGCGGGCTCGCGGCGCGCCTCCACCGCCACGAGCCCCAGCACCACGATCCCCGCGCCGGGCAGCGCCAGGGGCGGCAGCATCCAGGCCAGCACCCCGACGAAGGCGACGGCGGACGCGAGCAGGGCCGAACCCGCCGGGTCGGCCGCGCAGGTGCGGGCGGCGGTGCGCACCAGGCGCGGCCAGGACGCCCCCGGTCGCCAGGACCCGGCGGCTCGCACCGCGACGACCAGGACACCGACCGCCAGCACGGCCGTGGCCACCAGCAGCACGTCGCCGCCGGGCAGCGGGCCGCCGGCGAGCACGGCGTTGAACCCCAGCAGGAGCAGGGCGGCGACCAGGGCGGCCGAGACGCCCCAGGAGCCGCGCAGCGCGGCCCGCGCCGTGCGCAGCAGGACGCGCACGCCGCTGCTCTCGCCGTTCCGGTGGCGGCGCAGGTGCTCCGCGCCGCCGGCGACCGCCGGCAGGGCGGTCACCAGCGGTGCCGCGAGCACCCCCACGACGACACCCGTCAGGAGCGTCTCCGCGAATAGCTCGAAGGAGTCCCGCGTGCTCGCGGACCCGGTGGTGCCGCTGCGCGCGGCGCCGGGGCGTCCCGGCCTGCGGTCCACGGCTCAGCCCTTCAGGCCCTGGGTGGCCACGCCGTCGACGAGGAAGCGCTGGAACACCAGGAAGAACAGCATCACCGGCAGCAGGGCCAGCACGGACATGGCGATCATCGCCCCGTAGTCGGACACGCTCGTCTGGTCCACGAACAACCGCAGCGCCAGGGGCAGCGGGTACTTCTGCGGGTCGTTCAGGTACAGCAGCGGCCCGAGGAAGTCGTTCCAGCTCCAGATGAAGGCGAAGATCGACGAGGTGATGATGGCCGGCCGCATCAGCGGCAGCATGATGCGGGAGAACACCCGCACGTGCCCGCAGCCGTCGATGCGGGCGGCCTCGTCCAGCTCCCTGGGGACGTTGCGCATGAACTGCACCATGAGGAAGACGAAGAACGCCTCCGCGGCCAGGAACTTCCCGATGAGCAGCGGCACGTACGTGCCCACCAGGCCCAGCTTCTGGAAGACGATGTACTGCGGGATGATCAGGACGTGGAACGGCAGCAGGAGCGTGCCGATCATCAGCGCGAACCACACCTTGCGCCCGGCGAACTGGATGCGCGCGAACGCGTAGGCGGTGACCGCGGAGGACAGCACCGTGCCGATCACCGACAGCACCGCCAGCACCAGCGAGTTCCACGCGAAGGTCCACGCGGAGACCCCGCCGATGCCCGCCAGGGCGGTGCGGTAGTTGTCGAAGCTCGCGTCGCTGGGCACCAGGGAGGCGTCGCCGACGATCTCGTCCGTCGGCTTCAGGGACGAGACCAGCATCCACAGCACCGGGTACAGCGCGACGGCGAGGATGACCAGGGACAGCGCGTGCAGCAGCACGGACCGCCCCAGCGCCCCCTGCTGCCGCCGCGGCCGGCGGGGAGCGCCGCGCCGGTCGTCGGTCAGGGCCGCGGCGGTCGTGGTGGAGGTGGCGGTGCTCACTTGGACTCCCCGCTGTAGTGCACCCAGGCGTTGGAGGTGCGGAACATCACCAGGGTGATGAGGCCGATGACCAGGGCCAGCGCCCAGGCCATCGCGGAGGCGTAACCCATCCGGAAGTCGCTGAACCCGCGGATGTACAGGTACAGCGTGTAGAACAGCGTGGAGCCCGCGGGCCCACCCTGGCCGCCGGAGATGATGTACGCGGAGGCGAAGACCTGGAAGGCGTTGATGGTCTCCAGCAGCAGGTTGAAGAAGATGACGGGCGAGAGCATCGGGACGGTGATGCTCCAGAACCGGCGCAGGCTGCCGGCGCCGTCGACCGCGGCCGCCTCGTACAGCTCCCTCGGGACCTGCTTCAGGCCGGCCAGGAAGATGACCATGGGGGCGCCGAACTGCCAGGTGGCCAGCAGGATCATCATCGGCATGGTCTTCGAGGGGTCACCCACCCAGCCCTCGGACGGGAAGCCGAGGCCGGTCAGCCCCAGGTCGACGACGCCGCCGTCGGAGAACATCGCCTTCCACACGATGGCGATCGACACGCTGGCGCCGATGAGCGAGGGGGCGTAGAACGCCGACCGGTAGAAGCCCTGGCCGCGCAGGGCGTTGTTCAGCAGCAGCGCCACCGCGAGGGCGGCGGCCAGCTTGATCGGGGTGCCCACCAGCACGTAGACGAGGGTGACCTTCACCGACTGCAGGTAGCGCGGGTCGTCGAAGAGCTGGCGGAAGTTGTCCAGCCCGATCCACTCCGGTGCCCGGAACAGGTTGTAGTCGGTGAACGCCAGGTACAGCGAGGCCAGCATGGGGCCCGCCGTGAGGACGAAGAACCCGAGCAGCCACGGTGCCAGGAACGCGTACCCCGTCCGGGTCTCCGCCCGCCGCGCCCGCCGGTAGTCGGGGGACGCGGGGGCGGAGAGAATGCCGCGGGGCTGGCCGGTCTGCAGGGTGCTCACTGCTGCAGGGCCGATTCCGCTTCGGCGAACCACTGGTCCACGGCCTCGTCCACCGTGTAGCGGCCGTAGTTGATGTCGGAGGCGAGCCGCTTGAAGTTGCTCTCCAGCGTGCCGAAACCGATGGGCAGTGGCGCGGGGCTCTCGCCGAGCTCGTCGGCGATGGACTCCTCGTAGGCGACGATCTGCGCGTCGGCCCCCTCGAAGGTGGCGCCCTCACGCTGGGTCTCCGAGGCGGGGATGCCGCGGGAGGTGCCGAAGATGGCACCGACCTCCGGGTCGTTGACCATGAAGTCGACGAACTCCGCAGCCGCTTCGGGGTGCTCGGTGTTGGCGCCGATGGCGTACAGCATCGAGGCCTTCAGGAACAGCCCGTGGTCGCCGGTGTCGGTGGGCGGGGCGACGATCTCCAGCTTCTCCGCGCCCGTGTCCGTGAGGTACCCGGCCAGGAAGTTGTCCCAGCTGAACTCCGAGGCGGCTTCGCCGGCGCCGAAGGGCGACTTCGGGTCCAGCTGGGTGGTGCGCTCGGCGGAGATGAGCGCACCGTCCTCGCGCAGGTCGGCGGTGGACTCCCACCACTCCTTCAGCTCGGCCTTCGTGAAGCCGATCTCGCCGTCCTCGGTGACGGCCTGCTTGCCCTGCTGGCGCAGGTACGTGTCGAACAGCCAGAAGGTGCCGGTGTAGTCACCGCTGCCGAACACGCCCTCGGGGGACTTCTCCGTGACCTCGCGGATCCAGGCGTCGTACTCGTCCCACGTCATGTCGCCGGTGGGGGCGGCCACGCCGGCCTGCTCCAGGATCGCGGGGTTGTAGAAGTGCCCGAACGCGTTGGTGCTGATCGGCACGCCGTAGGTGGCCCCGTCGATCTGGCCGGAGGGCAGCAGGCTCTCCTCGATGGTGCTGGTGTCCACCGCGTCGCCCAGTTCGCCGATGTCGAGCAGGGCGCCGCGCTCGGCGTACTGGCGCAGGTAGGAGAGGTCGAACTGCATCACGTCGGGCAGGCCGCCGCCGGCCGCCTCGGTGGCGCGCTTCTGCCAGTAGCCCTCGAAGTCGGTGAAGTTGGGGTTGATGTCGATGTCCGGGTGGGACGCCTCGAACGCGGCGATCGCCTTCGTCATGCGGTCGGCGCGGTCCTGGCTGCCCCACCAGGTGTAGTCCAGGCTGACGGGGCCGTCGGCCGCCGCCTCGCCGGAGTCACCGCCGCACGCGGCGAGGCCGAGGGTGCTCGCGCAGAGGGCCGCGGCCACTGTGAGGAGGTGTCGGTTCTTCATCGTGTGAGCTCCGTCGCTCGGGGCCCGGAGGGGGCCGCACCGTGGCTTGCATCGATTCAAAGTAAGCGCTTACCGCGACAATAGGTGGCCCCTCCGGACCCGTCAAGCAACTCCGCCGCGCCCGCCGCACCCGCTCCGAATCCCCGCGGACCCGCTCCGCGGGCCTGCTGGCCGCCGGCCCTCCCGCGGGGCACCGGCGGCCCTCAGCCGGTGGCGCCCGCCCCGTGCAGGAGCAGCTGCCGGCCCACCAGGCCGCTCGCCTCGGCGGCCGACACCGGGCGCGAGAAGCGGTACCCCTGGCCCAGCGGGCACCCCAGCTGCACGAGGGTGCTGACCTGCTCCGCGCTCTCGATCCCCTCGGCGACGACGGTGAGGGCCAGGGTCCGCCCCAGCTGCACCACCGCGCCGGTGACCGTGCGGTCCTCCGGGTTCTCCGCCACCCCGTCGATGAAGGACTTGTCGACCTTCAGCACGTCGATGGGGAAGCGGCGCAGGTAGCTCAGCGAGGAGTAGCCGGTGCCGAAGTCGTCGAGGGCGATCCGCACGCCCAGCGCCTTGATGTCGCGCAGCTTGCCGGCGGTCCGCGAGGTGTCCTGCACGAGCAGCGTCTCGGTGATCTCCAGCGTCAGCAGGTGCGGGTCCAGCCCGGTCGAGTCGAGGACCTCGGTGATGTCCCGCACCAGGGTGGGGTGCTGGAACTGCCGCGCGGAGACGTTGACGCTCACCTTCAGCGGTGAACCGTGCTCCGCCCCCCACCGCGCGGCCTGCTCGCAGGCCTCCTGCAGCACCCAGCGGCCGATGGGCACGATGAGGGCGTTCTCCTCCGCCAGCGGGACGAAGTCGGCCGGGGGCACCAGGCCGCGCACCGGGTGGTTCCACCGCAGCAGCGCCTCGAAGCCGTCGATCCTGCCGGTGCCCAGTTCCACGATCGGCTGGAACGCGAGGGTGAACTGCTCCTCGTCGAGCGCCCGGTGCAGGTCCGCGCGCAGGCGCTCGCGGTCCAGCTCCGCCGCGTGGTGCGCCGGCTGGAACACCTCGCAGCGCCCCTTGCCGGTGCTCTTGGCGACGTACATCGCCACGTCCGCGGCGCGCAGCAGCCCGATCCCGCTGGAGGCGCACGTCGCGGAGGTGGCGATGCCGATGCTGACCCCGGTGTGCACGTAGCGGTCCAGCAGGCGGACCGGCTCGCGCAGCGACTCCAGGACCCGCTCGGCGACCGCGACCGCCTGGGCCGAGCGCGCCCCGCTGAGCAGGATCGCGAACTCGTGGCCCGACAGGCGGGCGAGGACGTCGCCCCCCTCCACGCAGTCGTCCAGCCTGCCCGTCACGGCCCGCAGGAGGGCGTCACCGCTGTCGTGACCGAGCCCGTCGTTGACCGTCTTGAGGTTGTCCAGGTCCAGGAACAGGACCGCCCGGGCGTCCTCCTCCCCGGCCGGGCGCTGCTCCGCCAGGCGCAGCCGCTCCATGAACAGCGCCCGGTTGGGCAACCCGGTGAGGGGGTCGTGGTAGGCCTGGGTGCGCAGGCGCTCCTCGAGCCGCCGCCGGTCGCTGACGTCCCGGGTCGTCAGGACGATCCCGGCCACGGCGGGGTCGGCGACCAGGTTCCCGGCCACCGTCTCGGCCCACCGCCACGAGCCGTCGCGGTGCCGCACGCGGCAGACGATCGACGGCGGCTGCGGGCGGTTGCCCAGCGTGGCGCGCAGGTGCTCGCGGAACGCGGGCAGGTCGTCCTCGTGCACCAGGTCGAGGAAGTTCGTCCCGTCCAGCGAGGTCGGCGGGTGGCCCAGGACCCACCCCACCGAGGGCGTCTGGTAGGTGATGGCGCCCTCCGCGTCGACCACCGTGATCACGTCGGAGGCGTTGCGCACCAGGGAGCGGAAGTGCTCACCGGCCTCCAGGGCGTCGAGCAGGTCGTTGAAGGCCGTGGCGGTGGTGCCGAGCTGGTCGTCGGAGTCGACCTCGATGCGGGCCGACGTCGCCGTCGACCAGTCACCGCCGCGGCGCGCGATCGTCCCGGTCACCGCCCGCAGCCGCTCCGTCAGCAGCGCCAGCCGGCCACCGACCACGACCCGGCACAGCGCGTAGTTCAGGGCGCCGACGAGGAACCCCGCGACGAGGCAGGCCACCTGGAAGGAGGACCGGCCGGCGTACCGGTGCGGCACGCCCAGCAGGGCGGCGAAGGGCGGGAAGACGACGCCCACGGCCAGGCCCAGCCCCACCATGCAGATCGCCAGGTCCCAGAACACCCTGCGGGTGATGCGGAAGGGGCGGCGGAGCCCCGTCCGGGGTGCGGTCACCGACGCCTGGGAGCTCACCCCGGGTGGATCGGCGGCAGGGCGCCGGAACTTGAGCCCGTCCCGGCTCAAGCCCGGCGGTCGCGGCACCGATGGGAACGAGGTGCTCCTCCACCAGACCCCAGCGCACGACCGCCTCGTGGGCGACGACGTCCACGTCCCCGTCGTGGGAGGAGGCGCGCGCCGGTACGTCAACCTCGACAACGCGGCGACGGGCTCGGCGTCGGTGGTCGTGGCGCGGGCCGTGGAGGAGTTCCTGCCCTGGTACTCGAGCGTGCACCGGGGGGCGGGGGCGAAGTCCCGGCGCTCCAGCGCCCGCTACGAGGGAGCGCGCGAGACGCTGCTGCGCTTCGTCGGGGCGGACCCGGACACGCACGTCGTGCTGTTCCCGCGCGGCACCACCGAGGCGCTGAACCTCATCGCCTTCCGCCTCGGCCTGCGCCGCGACGACGTGGTCGTCACCACCGCCGTCGAGCACCACGCCAACCTGCTGCCCTGGAAGCGCCAGGCGCGCCTGCGCGTCGTGGACGTCGGCGAGGACGGCGTGTTCGACACCGCCGCGGTCGTCGCGGCGCTGGACGAGCGACCGCGCCCGGCGGTGCTGGCCGTCACGGGGGCCTCCAACGTCACCGGGTGGGTCCCGCCGCTGGCCGAGATCGCGGCGGCGGCCCGCAGCCGCGGGGTCCCGGTCGTGGTGGACGCCGCGCAGCTGGCGCCGCACCGGCCGATCGACATGACCGCCACGGGGATCGACGTGCTCGCGCTGTCCGGGCACAAGCTGAACGCCCCCTACGGCGCCGGAGCGCTCGTGGTCCCGCGCCGGCTGCTCGCCGAGGGCGAGCCCATGCTCGTGGGTGGCGGCGCGGTCGCCGCCGTCTCGCACGACGACGTCGTCTGGGCCGACGGGCCCGACCGCGAGGAGGCGGGCTCGCCGAACGTCCTGGGCGTCGTGGCGCTGGAGGCCGCGGCCGCCGACCTCGCCGGCTGCTGGGCGGCGGTGCGCGAGCACGAGGACGCCCTCACGCGGGCGCTGGACGCCGAGCTGGCCACCGTCCCCGGCCTGCGCCGCTACGGCTCCACCGGCGTCGACCGCGTGCCCGTCGCGGTCTTCAACCTGGAGGGCGTTCCCCACGACCTGCTCGCCGCGCGGCTGTCGCAGGAGCACGGCATCGGCGTGCGCAGCGGCTGCTTCTGCGCGCACCCGTACGTCGGGCGGCTCCTGGCGCTGACCCCGGAGCAGGTGCTCCGGTTCCACGAGGACGTGCGCCGCCGCGAGCGCCACCGGCTGCCCGGGGCGGTCCGGGCGAGCGCGGGCCGCACCACGACGCTCGGGGACGTCCAGGCCCTGGGTGCTGCGCTGCGCGAGGTCGCGGCCACCCCGCAGGTCGCCCGCGAGTACCGGGCCGACGCGCACGGCGACTACGAGCACGTCTCCTGCGCGCACCCGGTGGGGTGACGCCGGGGCGGGACGCTCCCGCCCCGCCACGTCCCGCCCTTCAGGGGCGGGCCAGCACCACCGGCAGCTGCCAGCCGGCGACCTCGCCCGCCGGCAGCGGCCGCGCGAACAGGTACCCCTGCGCCGTGTCGCACCCCTGCTCGCGCAGCCACCGCGCCTGCTCGGGCTCCTCCACGCCCTCCGCGACGACCCGCAGGCCGAAGGTGTGCGCGGCGTGCACCGTCAGCGCCACCAGCCCGCGCCGGCCCGCGTCGTCCGACGCGACGAAGCTGCGGTCGATCTTCAGCGTGTCCGCGGGCGTCGAGGGCAGCTGCCCGATGGAGGTGAACCCCGTGCCGAAGTCGTCGATGGCCACCGCGACCCCGGTGGCGCGCAAGCGCTGCAGGCGCGCCGTGGCGCCCGGGTCGTCCACGAGCACGGTCTCGGTGATCTCCAGCACCAGCAGGTGCGGCGGCACCCCCGACGCCGCGAGCGCGTCGGCGACGTCCTCCAGCAGCCGCGGATCGGCCAGGTGCCGCCCCGAGACGTTCACGGCGATCGTGGGTTCGGCCCCCTCGCCCGGTGCCGGCCACGCCACCGGCCGCTCGCTGCGCCAGCGCGCCAGCTGCGCCGTGGCCTCGTGCAGCACCCACCGGCCCAGGTCGCACACCAGCGAGGACGCCTCCGCGGCGGCCACGAACACGTCCGGGCGCACCGGCCCGACACCGGGCCGGTCCCAGCGCGCCAGCGCCTCGTACCCGGTGAGCGAACCGTCCGCGAGGTCCACGACCGGCTGGTAGTGCAGCGTCAGCTCCCCGCGCCGCAGCCCCTCGCGCAGCGCGTGCTGCAGGTCCGAGCGGGCCGCCAGCTCCGCGCGCAGCGCGTCGTCGAACACCTCCACCCGGCCCCGCCCCCGGGACTTCGCGCGGTACACCGCCGAGTCGGCCTCCGCCAGCAGCACCTCGGCGCCCTCCGGCCCCCGCGAGCCCGCCCGGGCCAGCGCCACGCCCACGGACGCCCCCACCCGCACCGCGCGACCGGCCGCCCCCGTGGCCCGGTCGGCGCCGACCTCCACGGGGCGGCGCACCGCCGCGACCAGCCGCTCGCCCAGCCGCACCAGCTCCGCCTCGTCCACCACGCCGGGCACGAGGACCACGAACTCGTCGCCGCCCAGGCGCCCCACCACGTCGCCCTCGCGCACGCAGCCGCGCAGCCGCTCGGCCACCTCGCGCAGCACCGCGTCGCCCGCGGCGTGCCCGGCGGTGTCGTTCACGGCCTTGAACCCGTCCAGGTCAACGAACAGCAGGCCCGTGGCGGCACCGGCGGTGCAGGCGTCCAGCGCCCGCGAGAGCAGGCGCAGCGCCTGCGCGCGGTTCGGCAACCCGGTCAGGGGGTCGTGCGCCGCCTGGTGGGCCAGCTCGCCCTGCAGGTGCTCGCGCTGCTGCACCGCCCGCACGAGCTGCTGCACCGACGCCTGCACGGCCTCGCCCAGCGGCCCGCGCACCGGGTGCTCGCGCAGCGCACCGGCCAGGTCCCCGCGCGAGAGCGCGTCGGCCTGCTCCCGCACCCGCCGCAGCTCCGCCACCGCACCCGCCAGGGCGCGCGCCGCGGTGCGCACCTCGCGCGGCCCGCGCTGCGGCACGTCGACGAGCTCGCCGCGGCCCACCCGGCCCGCGGCGTCGGCCAGGCGGCGCAGCGCGCGGGCCAGC
Organism: Kineococcus sp. G2; assembly: GCF_037154035.1. Lineage (NCBI taxonomy): Bacteria > Bacillati > Actinomycetota > Actinomycetes > Kineosporiales > Kineosporiaceae > Kineococcus > Kineococcus sp. G2. Next base: position 50,652 of record NZ_JBBBEM010000016.1, read on the forward strand.
CAGCGCCCCTGCGCCAGCGCCGCGGCCAGGGCCCCGGCCAGCACGAGCAGCGAGGCGAGCACCGTGGTGCTCAGCCTGCGCGCCGCGCTCGCCTGCTCGGCGTCGATCGCCCCCACGGCGGTGTCCACGGCGCCCTCCAGCATGGCCGCCAGGTCCCGGTCGCGCTGCGCGCTCGCGTCCGTCAGCTGCAGCAGCTCCGGGCCGCTCAGCCGCCCGGGGTCCGTGCTCTCCGCGGCCAGCGCCTCCGCGAGCCGGCGGGCCGGGTCGCTGCGGGTCACCTCGACCCAGCGCAGCCGCATCGCGGAGGTGGACAGCTCCGCGCCGGCGCCGGCCAGCTCCCGGTAGGTGCCCAGGACGTGGGCGGACCGCTGGCGCGCCCGCACCTGCGGCGCCCCGTCGAGGACGCGCGCGGTGAACGTCACCGGCACCTCCCGGCTGGCCTGCTGGGTGAGGGCGGCGACGAGGGTGACGTCGTTGACGGCGAGCGCGCTGCGCTCGCTCAGGCCCGTCGCCGTGGTGCGCGTGATCACCTCCTCCTCCGCGTGCGCCAGCCAGTCCGACAGGTCCAGGTACAGCCCCGCGAGGGCGTCGGTGCTGGAGGTGCCCTGGTCGGCCGCCGAGCGCACGGTGCGCAGCCGCTCCACGGCCAGCGCGGTGCCCAGCGCGGCGGGGGAGCCGGCGGGGATGCGGGCCACCGCCCGGTCGGTCACCTGCCGCGCCAGCTGCAACCGGTTCACCGCGGTCAGGTAGGTCACGGCCCGCTGGTCGCCGAAGCCCGCGGCGAGCGCCTGCTCGCGGTCGCGGGTCACGTTGCGCGTCAGCGTGGGCAGCAGCTCGCTGTCCACGGCGCGCCGCACCGCGTCCAGCTGCGTGGCGGCGCGCATCAGGGAACCGGCCTGACCGGCCTCCGTGAGCTCCCGGGACCGCTCGAGCACCGAGCCGGTGGTGACGACGCCGGTGGCCAGCAGCGGCACGACGACGAGGGCCGCGAGGTGCTGCCACACCGGGCGCGCTCGCAGCCGGTGCCCGCGCACCCGGTCCGTCGTCGGTTCCACCCGCCCGGCATCGGCCCCACCGGCCGCCGACGTGAGCCGCGTCGCGGCGCGGGGACCGGTCGGCGCGCGCACGTCACCCGATCGGCGCACCCCGGGCGGCCCCGTTCGAGCCGGCCCGGTTCGAGATGGCCCGGTCCGAGCCGGCCCGGTTCAAGCCGGCCCCGGTCGCCGCCGATGCCGTCGGGGGAGGTGCGCGGTGCTTCGACGTGGTGCGCGCGGTGCGCGCGGGTCGGTGGGCGGGCGGGGTGCGCGGGTGGGCGCGGTCGCGCTCCTGGTGCTCGCCGCCCTGCTCGCGCCCGCCGGGTGCGGGGCGGGCGGTGACGACCCCGTGCGCGTGGGTTTCTCGCAGCTGGGCGCCGAGGGCAGCTGGAGGGCGGCGAACACCGCCTCGATCCGCTCCGCGCTGACCCGCGCCGACGGTTTCGAGCTGACGTTCAGCGACGACCAGCGCAAGCAGGAGGGGCAGGTCGCCGCCCTGCGCCGGTTCATCGCCGCCGACGTCGACGTCATCGCGTTCTCGCCGGTCGTGCAGGACGGCTGGGACCCGGTGCTGCGCGAGGCCCGGGACGCCGGCGTCCCCGTCGTCGTCGTCGACCGCAGCATCACCAGCGACCTGGACGGCGCGTACGCCACCCGCGTCGGTGCCGACTTCCGCGCCGAGGGGGAGCGGGCGGGGCGCTGGGTCCGCGAGCACGCACCGGACGCCCGGGTGTTCGAGCTGCAGGGAACCCTCGGCTCCGGGGCGCAGGTCGGCCGGCAGCGGGGTTTCCGCGCCGTCGCCGGCGACCAGGTGGTCGGGGAGGCCACCGGTGCCTTCACGCGCGCCGGCGGACGCGACGTCACCGCCGCCGCGCTGGAGGCGTGGCCGGAGCTCGACCTGGTCTTCGCCCACAACGACGACATGGCCCTGGGCGCGGTGGAGGCGGTGCGCGCCGCCGGCCTGCGCCCGGGCGCGGACGTGCGCGTGGTGTCCGTCGACGGAACGCGCGAGGCGCTGCGCGCCCTCGCCGACGGGGAGATCGCCCACGTCGTCGAGTGCGACCCGCTCTTCGGCGAGCAGCTCGCCGCCGTGCTGCGCCGGGTGGCGGCCGGTGACCCGGTCCCCGAGCGGGTCGTGGTCCCGGGGCGCGGGTTCGACCGCTCCGTGACCGCGGCGCAGATCGAGGCGCGCGCGTACTGACCCGCGGCGCCACCCGTTCCAGCGCCCACCCGTTCCGGCGCCCACCCGTTCCGGCGCCCACCCGTTCCGGCGCCCACCCGTTCCGGCGCCCACCCGTTCCGGCGCCCACCCGTTCCGGCGCCCACCCGTTCCGGCGCCCACCCGTTCCGGCGCCCACCCGTTCCGGCGCCCACCCGTTCCGGCGCCCACCCGTTCCGGCGCCCACCCGTTCCGGCGCCCACCCGTTCCGGCGCCCACCCGTTCCGGCGCCCACCCGTTCCGGCGCCCACCCGTTCCGGCGCCCACCCGTTCCGGCGCCCACCCGTTCCGGCGCCCACCCGTTCCGGCGCCCACCCGTTCCGGCGCCCACCCGTTCCGGCGCCCACCCGTTCCGGCGCCCACCCGTTCCGGCGCCCACCCGTTCCGGCGCCCACCCGTTCCGGCGCCCACCCGTTCCGGCGCCCACCCGTTCCGGCGCCCACCCGTTCCGGCGCCCACCCGTTCCGGCGCCCACCCGTTCCGGCGCCCACCCGTTCCGGCGCCCACCCGTTCCGGCGCCCACCCGTTCCGGCGCCCACCCGTTCCGGCGCCCACCCGTTCCGGCGCCCACCCGTTCCGGCGCCCACCCGTTCCGGCGCCCACCCGTTCCGGCGCCCACCCGTTCCGGCGCCCACCCGTTCCGGCGCCCACCCGTTCCGGCGCCCACCCGTTCCGGCGCCCACCCGTTCCGGCGCCCACCCGTTCCGGCGCCCACCCGTTCCGGCGCCCACCCGTTCCGGCGCCCACCCGTTCCGGCGCCCACCCGTTCCGGTCCACCGACCGGCGGGTCAGCGCACGGCTTCACCGATCGCCCGGTGGTGGCGGATGACCTCGGCGATGACGAACGCGAGGAACTTCTCCGCGAACACCGGGTCCAGCCCCGACTCCACCGCCAGCCGCCGCAGCCGCGCGGTCTGCTCCCGCTCCCGGGCCGGGTCCGCCGGCGGCAGGCGGTGCGCCGCCTTCAGGTGCCCCACGGCCTCGGTGAGCTTGAACCGCTCGGCCAGCAGGTGCACCAGCGCGGCGTCCAGGTTGTCGATGCTGCGCCGCAGCGCCGCCAGTTCGGCGTCGTGGGCGGCTGCCTGCTCCGCCTCGTCCCGCTCCTCGTCCACGGCTGCCCTCCCCGGGTCCTCGTCCGGACGCGGACGCTACCGGTCGCGGGCCGCGGCGTGGCAGAGGGTGCGGCCGCACCGCCTCACAACCAGCCCCGCCGCTTGAACAGGTGGTACAGCACGAAGCAGGTGCCGAACATCAGCGCCACCGCCAGCGGGTACCCGAACGTCCAGTCCAGCTCCGGCATGTGCTCGAAGTTCATGCCGTAGATGCCCGCCACCACCGTGGGGGCGAAGAGGATCGCCGCCCAGGAGGAGATCTTCTTCACCTCCTCGCTCTGCGCGTAGCTCGCCTCCGTCAGCGACCGCATCTCCTCGTTCTGCCGCTGCGCCACCAGCGTGGAGTTCACCGTCAGGATGTCGCGCAGCTGGTTGCGGAAGTTCTCGATGCGCTCGGCCGCCACCGTGACGTGGTCGGCGACGTCGCGCAGGTACCGCTGCAGCTCCTCGTCGACCCGGTACTTCTCGAAGCCGTCCGTCAGGCCCTGCAGCACCGCGGTCAGGGGCAGCACGGCCCGCTGGAAGTTCGTCACCTCGCGGGACAGCTCGTAGATGCGCCGCGACACCGCCGGGTCACCGTCGAAGACCTGCACCTCGATCTCGTCGATGTCGTTCTCCAGCCCCCGCAGCACCGGCGCGTAACCGTCGACGACGGCGTCCAGGATCGCGTACAGCACCGCCTCGGTGCCCAGGGCGAGCATCTCCGGGTCCTGCTCCATGCGCCGGCGCACCTGCGCCAGGTCGGGGGACTCCGCGTGCCGCACCGTGACGACGAAGTCGGGGCCGATGAACAGGTGCAGCTCGCCGAACTCGACCTCCTCGGCGGCGTCGTCGTAGCGGGCCGCCCGCAGCACCACGAACAGGGTGTCGCCGTAGCGCTCCAGCTTGGGGCGCTGGTGCGCCACGATCGCGTCCTCCACCGCCAGCTCGTGCAGGCCGAACTCGCGCGCCAGCGACCCCAGCTCCGTGCCGGAGGGGCGGTACAGGCCGATCCAGGCGACGCGCGCCTCGTCCTCGTGCAGGCACCGGTAGGTGTCGCTCAGCGTCGCGGGGGAGGCGACGCGCTTGCCGTGCTCGTAGACCCCGGAGTCGACGAGGCTGCTGCGGCCCAGCGGCGCGGACGGGATCGCGCCGTCCTGCGCGAGGTTGCGGGTGGACGGGACCGCCCCGCGACGCCCCAGGGACGACAGGGGACTTCGGCGCCTGGCCATGGCAGCACCTCCGGGCTCGGCGGGACGAGGGCACCCCATCATCCCCCGGCAGGGGCGGTGCGCCGGTCCACCCGGCCCGGGGACCGCCCGCCCGGCCCACCGCCGGCGGTGCTCCTAGCGCGAGGGCACCTGGTCCTCGGCACCCGGCACCGGCTCGGCCGGGTCCGTGCCGAGCGCGACGATCCGGTTCGCCGCGTCCACGTGCACCACGTTCGGCCGGTGCGCGGCGCGCTCCGCCTCGTCGAGCTGCACGTACGAGATGATGATCACCAGGTCGCCCGGGCGCACCAGGTGCGCGGCCGCCCCGTTGATGCGCACGTCCCCGCTGCCGGCCTCGCCGACGATGACGTACGTCTCCAGGCGGGCGCCGTTGGTGACGTCGACGACCTGGACCCGCTCGCCCTCCACGAGGTCCGCGGCCCGGCACAGGTCGGCGTCCAGGGTGATGGAGCCGACGTAGTGCAGGTCGGCCTCCGTGACCGTCGCCCGGTGGATCTTCCCGTGCATGACCGTGCGCCGCACAACCGCTCCCGTGATCGCCTCCCCGGGTGGGCAGCACCCGGTGCCGCCATTATCGCCGCACGAGCACCGCGGTCCCGCGCGCGCCGTCAGCGCGGCTGCGACAGCTCGTGCGGGTCCGCGTTGCCCCCGCACACCACCACGCCCACCCGCTCGCCGTCGGCGGGCGCGTGGGCCCCGTCCAGCAGCGCCGCCAGCGCCACCGCCCCGCCGGGCTCGGCGGTCACGCGCAGCTCCTGCCACAACCACCTGCGGGCCGCGCGCACCGCCTCGTCGCTCACCAGCACCGCCCGCACCCCGGCCGCCACCGCGCTCGCGAAGCCGTGCTCGCCGATGCGCCGCGCCCCCAGCGAGTCCGCCGCCAGGCCGCCGACCTCCACGTCCACCGGACGGCCCGCGGCCAGGGCGGCGTGCAGGGTCGGCGCCCCGCGCGTCTCCACGCTCACCACCCGGGTGCCGGTGCCGCACCAGGCGGCGATGCCGCCGATCAGCCCACCGCCGCCGGTGGCGACCAGCACGGTGTCCAGGCCGGGCGCCTGCTCGGACAGCTCCAGCGCCACCGTGCCCTGCCCGGCCAGCACCGCCGGGTCGTCGTAGGCGTGCACGGCCAGCGCACCCGGGGCGCCGGCCCGCTCCGCGCTCGCGGCGGCGGCCTCCGCGTAGGAGGCGCCCACCAGGGTGACGCGAGCGCCGCGGGCCCGGATGCCCTCGACCTTCACGGCGGGCGCGGAGACGGGCACGAACACCTCGGCGGCGACCCCCAGCGCACGGGCGGCGTGCGCGACGGCGAGACCGTGGTTGCCGCCGGAGGCCGCCACCACCAGCGACGGGAGCTCGGGAGCGGTGAGGACCCGGTGGAACGCCCCGCGCGGCTTGAAGGACCCGGTGTGCTGCAGCAGCTCCAGCTTCAGCGTGACCGGCACCTCCCGTCCACCCACCGGCAGCGTCACGTCGATGACGGGGGTGCGCCGCACGCGGCCGGCGATCCTCTCGGCGGCGGCCGCGACGTCCTCGCGGGTGGTGGCGGCGGGGGCGGGGTGCGTCACGGCCGCGACGCTACCCCCGCTCCCGCGCGGTGCCGGATCAGGCCAGCGTCGTGGTCTCGCCCAGGGACCACTCCCGCACCTCGGGCATGTCCTCCAGGTGCTCCACGACGTGCTCGCGGTGCCGGGCCAGCTGCGCCTCGCAGTACTCCATGAGCTTCCCGGCGCCGGGGGGCAGGCGGCGGGCGTTGTTCAGGGCGTCCATCACCAGGTGGTACCGCGACGCCCGGTTGCGCACCGTCATGTCGAACGGCGTGGTCGTCGTCCCCTCCTCCATGAACCCGCGCACGTGGAAGCGGTCGGCGTCGGGGCGTCCGTGCACGACCTGGTGGATCGCACCGGGGAAGCCGTGGAAGGCGAACACCACGTCGACGGTGTCGGTGAACAGCTCCCGGAACCGCAGCTCGCTCATGCCGTGCGGGTGGTCCTTCGGCCGTTGCAGCGACATCAGGTCCACGACGTTGACGACGCGGAAGCGCAGCTGCGGCAGCCGCTCGCGCAGGATCTGCGCGGCCGCGACCGTCTCCATCGTCACCACGTCGCCGGCGCAGCCGAGGACGACGTCCGGGTCGGCCCGGCCGTCGTCGTTGCCGGCCCACTCCCACACCGACGCGCCCCGGGCGCAGTGCTCGACGGCCTCGTCGATCGACAGGTACTGCAGCTGCGGCTGCTTGTCGATGACGATGAGGTTCACGTAGTTCCGCGAGCGGAAGCAGTGGTCCGCGACCGACAGCAGGCAGTTCGCGTCCGGCGGCAGGTACACCCGCGAGACCTCCGGGCGCTGGGTGATCGCCACCTGCAGCAGGCCCGGTCCCTGGTGGGAGAAGCCGTTGTGGTCGTTGCGCCAGGCGGTGGACGTCAGCAGGACGTTCAGGCTGGGCACGGGGGCCCGCCACGGCAGGTCGCCGGCCTCCTCCAGCCACTTGGCGTGCTGGACCGTCTGGGAGGCGCTGACCATCGCGAACGCCTCGTAGGTGGCGAACATCCCGTGCCGGCCGGTGAGGGTGTACCCCTCCAGCCAGCCGTGGCAGTTGTGCTCGCTGAGCACCTCCATGACCCGCCCGGAGCGGCTGATCGAGACGTCCTCGGGGTACGTGCGCTCGGCGAACGCCCGGTCGGAGACCTCGAACACCGCGCCCAGGCGGTTGGAGTTCGTCTCGTCGGGGGAGAACAGCCGGAACGTGCGGGGGTTGCGGGCGTAGACGTCGCGCAGCATCTCGCCGAGGCGACGGGTGGACTCGGCGCGTCCGGCAGCCGGGGAGTCGACCTGCACGGCGTAGTCGCGGAAGTCCGGCAGGTCGAGGTCCTGCGTGAGCAGGCCGCCGTTGGCGTGCGGGGTGGCGCTCATGCGCAGGTCCCCGTCGGGGTTGGCCGAGCGGACCAGCTCCACGGGGGCTCCGGAGGCGTCGAACAGGTCGTCGGGGCCGTAGGAGCGCATCCACTCCGCGAGCAGCCGCAGGTGGTCGGCGTTGCCGCGCACCCCGGACAGCGGCACCTGGTGCGAGCGGAACGTGCCCTGCACCTGGACGCCGTCCACCCGGTCCGGGCCCGTCCAGCCCTTGGGGGTGCGCAGCACGATGAGCGGCCAGCGCGGGCGGGGCGCGTCGGCGGGAGCACCCTCGGCGCGGGCGGCGGTCTGGATCTCGCGGATGCGTCCCCACGCCCGCGCGAGGGTGGCCGCGAACCGCTCGTGCATGCCGGGCAGGTCGTCGCCGCCGACCTCCAGGACCTCGTAGCCGTGGCCCTCCAGCAGCGAGCGCACCTCGGCGGGGTCCTTGCGGGCCAGCACGGTCGGGCCGGAGATCTTCGCCCCGTTCAGGTGCAGCACCGGCAGCACCGCGCCGTCGCGTGCCGGGTCGAGGAAGGAGACGCCCTTCCAGGAGCCCTCCAGCGGGCCCGTCTCCGCCTCGCCGTCGCCGACGACGGCCAGGGCCAGCAGGTCGGGGTTGTCCATGACGGCGCCGAAGGCGTGCACCAGGACGTACCCCAGCTCCCCGCCCTCGTGGATGGAGCCGGGTGTGGTGACGGAGACGTGGCTGGGGATGCCGCCGGGGGCGGAGAACTGCCGGAACAGCCGCCGCATCCCCTCGGTGTCCCGCGTCACGTGCGGGAACTTCTCGGTGTAGGTGCCCTCCAGGTACGCGGCGGCCACCAGGGCGGGGCCGCCGTGGCCGGGGCCGGTGAGGAACAGCGAGGACTGCCCGGTGCGGCGGATCAGCCGGGACAGGTGCGCGTACACGAAGGACAACCCGGGGCTGGTGCCCCAGTGCCCCAGCAGGCGGGGCTTGACGTGCTCGGCGGTCAGCTCCTCGCGCAGCAGCGGGTTGGCGCGCAGGTAGATCTGCCCGACCGTCAGGTAGTTGCAGGCGCGCCACCACGCGTCGAGCGCGGTGATCTCGTCGGGGCTGATCGCGGCGAGCGCCTCGGCGGTGCCGGGCGAGGCGTCCGGTGCTGCGGCGCCGGTCGTGCCGGCGGGCGCGCTGGTGGTGGACATGGACGTCCTTCCTCCTCGGTCGACGCGGCCACCCTCTCGCGTCCCGGCCCTCGTGACCAGGGCCCTTCGGCCCTCGTGACCGGGGCCCTTCGGCCCCGGGGGCGGCGACCGTGCCCGTGCGCCGGCACCCGGCCCGGCGGGGCCGGGCGCCGGCGCGGTCGCGGAGGCCGTCAGCGCGAGGGGCGGAAGGCGGCCAGCGACGGCAGCGCCCGGCCGTCGTGGTCGAACATCGTGAGGTTGTCGTTGGGGTTGCCCGCGCCCGGCTCCCAGCCGACGCCGGGCAACCACGCCGGCTCCCACGCGAAGAAGCCCAGGCAGCGGCGATCCGGCACCGCCAGGAGCACCTCGCGCAGCGCCTCGAAGTAGGCGGCCTGCCCCTCGGGGGTGGGTGGGAAGCGGTCGGCGTCCGGAAGCTGCTCGATGCGGGCGATGAGGTTCTCCAGCCCGTCACCGTCCTCCAGCGTCCACGGGTACGCGGTCTCCACGAGCACGAGGTCCTTGCCGTAGCGGGTGGCGAGGTCGTCGAGGTTGGCGCGCAGGTCGTCCAGGGAGCCGTGCCAGAACGGGTAGTAGGACAGGCCGATGACGTCGAGGTCGACGCCCTCGGCGAGCACGTGGTCGTAGAACCAGCGCGAGCCGCCGTTGTCGCCGCCGCGGTCCACGTGGACCATCACCGGCACGTCGGCGCGGCGCGGGTGCACGTCGCGCACGCCGGCGATCCCCGCCTTGAGCAGGGTGGTGAAACCGGTCCAGTCCGCGGGCTCGCCGGGCCGGTACACCTGGCCCAGCGGCCACAGCATCCCGGCGGTGACCTCGTTGCCCACCTGGACCACGTCCACCCGGCCACCGCCGGCCGCGATCGCCCGCAGGGTCTCGCGGGTGTGCGCCCGCACCGTGCGCGCCAGGGCCGGCAGGTCCTGCCCGGCCCACGCGGCGGGTGTCCTCTGGTGCGCGGGATCGGCCCAGAAGTCCGAGTAGTGGAAGTCGACGAGGACCCGCAGGCCCGCGCGCTTCGCGCGCCGGGCCAGCTCCGCGGTCGAGGCCACGTCGCTGTACCCGGCGGGCGGGTCCACCCACACCCGCAGCCGGACCCAGTTCGCGCCGTGCGCGCGCAGCAGGTGCTCGACGGGCCGGGGTCGGCCACCGCGGTCGCGGTAGCGGGCACCGGCCGCCTCGCTCTGCAGCAGGAACGACAGGTCCGCGCCGCGGACCGCGAGCCCGGGACCGCGGCCCGCCGCAGCGGCCGCGGGGGCGGTGGCGACGGCGGTGGCTGCCGCGGGGACGGCCGCCAGCGCGGCGAGCACGCTGCGCCGGCGCAGGTGCCCGGACGCCGCGGCGGGGGTGGTGGCGGTGCGGGTGGTGGGTCCGGTGCTGGTCATGGCGCTCCTTCGCGTCACGAGGGGAGGGGGCGGGGTTCCGCCCCCGGGTGTCAGCCCGCGGGGGCGGGCTCGGTCCAGGTCGCCGCGTCCTCCACGCGCACCGCGTCGAGGGCCCACAGCTGCTTCTCCGCCCCGGCCAGGCGCCGGGCGGCGTCGGTGGGCAGGTGCACGGGGGCGCCCGCGGCCAGCGGCAGGACGTGCAGCGTCACCTCGCTGTCGGCCCGCACCCCCGCGTCGCGCAGCGACACGGTCCAGCGCGACCCGTCCCAGAACCGGTCGGTGACGGTGCGCCCGTCCACCCGCAGCTCGGCGACGTCCCCGACCCAGTCGACGTGCAGCAGCGGGTCGCGGCCGGGCTCGCTCACCCAGGCGGGCAGTGCCAGGTGCAGCACGGCGGCGTGCTCGGCGAAGGTGTCGGGGGAGGGCGCCGAGGCCCGGCCGCCGGACTCGCCGTGCAGGACCGGGACGCTCGGCGAGGGGTCGCGCAGCGCCGTCACCGCCACCGCCTGCGAGCGCGCCGGCGGGCTCGTGCGCTGCAGCGGCAGGGGGCTGAACGCGCGGGTCGCGGTGTCGTACTCCCGCACGCCGGGGTCCTGACCGACCGCTCGGCAGGTGACGGCCCCGTCGGCGCCCCACGCCAGCCGGGCCGCGGCGAGCAGCAGCCGCCGCCCGCCGCCCGCGGGCCCGGGCTCGACCACCCACGCCTCGCGGGCCGCCGCCGGCGGCAGCACGAGCAGGTCCAGGGCCCCGCCGGGCCCGCGCACCCGCAGCGGTTCCCCACCGGGGAGGACGTCGTGCACGAGCAGGCCGTCGTGGGCGCGGGCGGTGAGCGGGGAGCCGTCCGGCGCTCCCACGACGGTGCCGGCGGGCACGGCCACCTCGCACGGGACGCCCTCCTCGGCGGTGAGCACCAGCACGGGGTGCTCGCCGCCGTCCAGGACGGTCAGCGCCGAGGCGGTGGCCCACTCCAGGCGCGCACCGCCCAGCTCCAGCCGGAACGGCCAGCGCGCCAGGGTCCCCGCCGGCACCCGCACCGGCCGCGAGGGCAGCACGAGCGGGTCGCGGGCGCCCACGCGCACCGAGAACCGGGTCCCCGGGTGGTCGGCCAGCGGGACGTGCGGCTGGTGCCAGGAGACGAACAGGAACCCGTCGCCCCGTTCGGCGTCGGCGCGCACCGCCCAGCGCAGCGTCGTGGTGTCGTGCACCCCCTCGGGGCGGACCTCCGGCAGCGAGGACGGCATCGCCGCCAGGCGCTCGCCGAACGCCGCGAGGAACGCGTGCTGGCGGCGCAGTTCGGCGTGGCTGGGCGCCAGGGCGCCCGACTCGCCGACGGGGGCGTGGAAGTCGTACCCCAGGCGAGGCACGTCGTTGGGGTAGCCGGTGGCGTGCGACTCCTGGGTGCCCCGGCCGTCGACGCCGACGGGGTTCGTGCCGCCGGCGTACATGTAGTACCCCTGCCAGGCGGAGCCGTTGCCGATCTTGCAGTGGGCGACGGCCGCCACGTCCAGCGCGGCCGGGCGCGGGCGGCGGTGGTAGGCGGTGGCCATCCCACCGCCCAGCTCGCACGTGGCGGGCGGGAACAGCGCCGACGGGCTGCGCGGCACCGCCGCGGCCGCCCCGGCCGCACCGGTGCGCTCGCGCACGTCGGCGCCGATGCCGGGGTCGTCCCAGACGTGGGAGAAGAAGAAGTGCTCGCGGAACGTGGGGTCCCACGGCGCGGCGGCGTCCACCCAGAACCCGTCGCCGTAGCCGCCGTACAGCGGCAGCACCTCGCCCTCGGGCAGTTGCGCGCTGCCCCAGGCGGTCGCCGTCCACAGCGGTGCGCTCACCCCGGCCTCGCGGGCCAGCCGCTTGAGGGTGAGCAGGTGCTGCGGCTGGTCGTACAGCTCGTTCTCCAGCTGGACCGCCAGCACCGGCCCGCCCCCGGGGCGGGCGCGCCCGCCCAGCGCCCGCCCGATCCGGCCGAACCACTCGCGCACCAGGTCCAGGTAGCCGGGGTCGTCGGTGCGGTGCGCCACGTCGGCGGACCGCACCCAGTCGGGGAAGCCGCCGTTGCGGGTCTCGCCGTGCACCCACGGGCCGATGCGCAGCACCACGTCCAGGCCGGTCGCCTCGCACTCGTCCACGAACGCCGCCAGGTCGAGGTTCCCCGCGAACGAGGCGCGGCCGCGCTCGGGCTCGTGGTGCAGCCAGATCACGTAGGTCGAGACGACGGTGACCCCGCCGGCGCGCACCGCGCGCAGGCGCTCGCCCCAGCGCTCCCGGGGCAGCCGGCTGTAGTGGACCTCGCCGGAGACGGGGACGAAGGGCCGCCCGTCGCGCTCCAGCCAGCGGTTCGTCAGCGCCAGGCCGGGTCGACGGTCCTCCTCGTTCGCCATGCGGGGCCGCACCGGGGGCGAGGACCAGGGGGCGTGCGCGAGGGCGAGGGGGGCTGCGCCGTCGGCGGGCGGGGGAGGGGGCGTGGGCACGAGGGTCCTTCCGGGGCGTCGTCGCCGGCCGTGGCGGACAGGCCGCCTGGCAGCTGGCTGTGATCGGTCACAGCCCTCGTTCGGCACCGTAGCCGTTGCCCCCCAGTGACGTCGAGGGGCTTGACAAGACCGCTCGCGTTCCCGACTGTAACCGGTCACAGGCCGGTGTGCGCTGCTCCGGCCACTGCTCGCCACGACGACGCGGCGAGGTCGATCGAGGAGGATCCGTGCGCCCGAACCCGATGTCCCCCGCCGGTCGCGAGCCCGCCACCCCGCCGGGACGGCGACCGGGGCCCAGCCGCCGCCGGACCCTGGGGGCCGTGACCGCCGCGGCGCTGCTGCTGACCGCCGGCTGCGGCGGCGGCAGCGGCACCGAGTCCGGCGACGGCCCCGTGGAGCTCACGTTCTGGACGTGGGCCCCGAACATGGAGCAGGTCGTCCAGACCTGGAACGACACCCACCCCGACGTCCAGGTGACCGTCAACAAGCAGGACGGCGGCGACGCCGCCGTCACCAAGCTCCTCACCGCCGTCAAGGCCGGCGACGGCGCGCCCGACCTCATGCAGGCCGAGTACCAGAAGATCCCCACGCTGGTGTCCTCCGACGCCCTCGCCGACATCTCCGGCGAGCTCGGTGACGACGTCGCCGGGACCTTCCCCGACTCGGTGTGGAACAGCGTCACCCTCGGCTCGGACGCCGTGTACGCGGTGCCCCAGGACTCCGGGCCGATGATGTTCTTCTACCGCACCGACCTGTTCGAGCAGCACGGCATCGCGGTGCCCACCACGTGGGCCGAGTACGCCGACGCCGCCCGCGAGCTCCACGCCGCCGACCCGTCCGTGTTCCTCGGCACGTTCTCCGCCAACGACCCCGGCTGGTTCGCGGGCCTGTCCCAGCAGGCCGGCGCCTCCTGGTGGGGCGTCGAGGGTGACGCGTGGGACGTGGACATCGACTCCGAGCCGACCCGCCAGGTCGCCTCCTACTGGGGCGGACTCGTCCAGGAGGGCGTCATCGCCAACACCCCCATGTACACCCCCGAGTGGAACGCCGCCCTCAACGACGGCACCCAGGCCGGCTGGGTCGGGGCCGTCTGGTCCCCGGCCGTGCTGGAGGGCAACGCCGCCGACACCGCCGGGAAGTGGGCCGCCGCGCCGCTGCCGCAGTGGGACCCCACGAACCCCGCCGGGGGCAACTGGGGCGGTTCGGCCACCGCCGTCACCACCCAGTCCGAGCACCCCGCCGAGGCGGCCGAGTTCGCGCAGTGGCTGAACACCGACCCCGAGGCGGTGAAGGCCCTGGCCGACGTCGCGGGCGTGTACCCGGCCGCGACGGAGGCCGCCACCGAGGCGCTGAGCGACCCGCCGGCGTTCCTGTCGAACCAGCCCGACTACTACGACGTCGTCGGCGAGGTCGCCGAGACGAGCAACGACTTCACGTACGGCCCCAACGTCAACGTCGCCTACAGCGCGTACACCGACGCGTTCGGGAAGGCCGCCGAGCAGCGGTCCGCCGAGGCGTTCACGCAGGCCCTGCAGGTCATGCAGGCCACCACCGTCGAGGACCTGGAGAACACCGGCTTCACCGTCGCCGACTGAACCCCGCGGTGGGGGGGGGGGA